>JASHSE010000274.1 GCA_030036975.1 Xanthobacteraceae bacterium
CCGGCGCCGTGGCGCTGCCGGCCGGCCGGCGGCTTGCCGTGCAGCACGTCGCGCTCGCCGCCGCGCTCGGCCTGACCGAGCTTGTGCTGCGGCGCTGCGTGCGGGTCGCGCTGTTCTCGACCGGCGATGAGATCGTCGAGCCGGGAACGAAGCTGCCGCGTGCTGCGCTCTACGATTCGAATCGTTATCTGCTCGCCGGACTGACCACGCGCTTCGGCGCCGCGGTGACCGACCTCGGCATCTTGCGCGACGAGCCGAAGGCGCTGGCGCGCGCGATTGCCACCGCGGCGCTCGACCACGACCTGGTGCTGACATCGGGCGGCGTGTCGACCGGCGAGGCCGATCATGTCCGTGGCGCGATCGAGAGCGTCGGTCGCATCGTGTTCTGGCGTCTCGCCATTAAGCCCGGCCGGCCGGTGGCCATGGGCGTGATTCGCGGCCCCCACCCTAACCCTCCCCCGCAATCGGGGGAGGGAAGGGAGGGGGCGGACGGCGCCGCCTTCGTCGGCGTGCCCGGCAATCCGGTGGCGGCGTTCGTCACCTTTGTGCGCGTGGTGCGGCCGCTCATCCTGCGGCTGGCCGGCGCGTTGCCCGAGCCGCTGATCGCACTGCCGGCGCGCGCGGCGTTTGCCTACAAGAAGCGCAAAGGCCGCCGCGAATATGTGCGCGTTGCGCTGCGTGCGGCGGCCGATGGCGGCGTGGCGGCGTTCAAGCACCCCCAGGACGGCGCCGGCGTGCTCACTTCGCTCACCGAAACCGACGGTTTGGCGGAGCTGACGGAGGATGTGACGGTGGTGGAGCCGGGCACGATTGTCGGTTTTCTGCCGTACGCTTCGCTGATCGGCTGATCGGGCGGCGGCCGGCTTAGGCTTGCGGATATTGTTTGGCGATCGCTTCGGCGCGGGCGGCGTCTTCCGGCCTGTTGACGTTGAAGAACGGATCGACCGGTGCGTCCGGCCATTCGGCAGTGCCGATGCCGTGACGCGCCGTCCAAACGTCGATCTTGCGCAAGCCTTCGACGGTGAGCGCGCGGCGCAAATCCTCGCGCAGCGCGAGCGGCCACAGGCCGACTACCGGATGGCTCCATTGTCCGGACCGGGCGCAGGCGAGCGGTGCGCCGGCGGCGATGCGCGCTTCATGTAGGCGCGGCACCAAATCCTTCGGCAGGAACGGACAATCGCCGGGCGCGCTGGCGATGAAGGCGCAATCCGGCGCGTTCGCGGCCGCCCAATCGAGGCCGGCCAAAATGCCGGCGAGCGGGCCGACGAAATCCGGCACGCCGTCGGCAATGACGACGAGGCCGGTGTCGGCAAAGCGCGCCGGATCGCCGTTGGCATTGATGATAAGCGCGCGGCAATGCGGAGTGAGCCGTGCCAGCACGCGCTCCAAAATGGTGGCGCCGCCGACGCGGATGCGCGCCTTGTCGCCGCCGCCCATGCGGCGCGCCAGGCCGCCGGCGAGAACAAGGCCGAGCGTAGGAGGATGTTCGTTCGCCACGTCTAAAGTTCAGCTCCCCGCGCCGCGGAGGGTGAAGCAGCGTCGAACGCGGCGTCACTCATCGTGCACCGCGGCTTTGCGCCGATGCTTGGCGCTTTCCTCTTCCACATAGGCGAGATCCTGATCGAACACGATGCGCTGCTCGCCGGCGAGCGCGATAAAGCGCTTGCCGCGGGCGCGGCCGATCAGCGTCAGGTTGGCCTTGCGGGCGAGCTCGACGCCCCAGGCGGTGAAGCCGGAGCGCGAGATCAGGATCGGAATGCCCATGCGCACGGTCTTGATCACCATCTCGGAGGTGAGCCGGCCGGTGGTGTAGAAGATCTTGTCGGCTGCGCCGACGCGGTGCTTGAACATCCAGCCGGCGATCTTGTCGACCGCGTTGTGGCGGCCGACGTCCTCCATGTAGACCAGCGGCCGGTCGGCGACCGCCAGCACGCAACCGTGGATGGCGCCGGCCTCGAGATAAAGCGACGGCGTGGTGTTGATCTTATGTGTCAGCGCATAGAGCCACGACGTGCGCAATTGCGCCGGCGGCAGGGTGACGTCCTCCAGCGCCTCCATGAGGTCGCCGAATACGGTGCCTTGGGCACAGCCCGAGGTCTGGACCTTCTTCTTCAGCTTCTTCTCGTAATCGGTCTTGCGCTTGGTGCGCACCACCACCACCGCCAGCTCGTCGTCGTAATCGACGCCGGTGACGACGTCGTCAGGCATGAGCATGTTCTGGTTCAGCAGATAGCCGAGCGCCAGGTAGTCGGGATAATCGTTGATGGTCATGGCGGTGACGATCTCTTGTGCGTTGAGGAAGATCGTCAGCGCGCGCTCGACCGTTACCGCGGTCTCGATTTTCGCCCCGGTCTGGTCGACGCCCTTGACGCGCTCGGTAAGCCGCGGGTCGAGCGGATCAGGACGAACCAGATAATCGTCGGCAGGCCCTACCATAAAGGCAATGTAAGGCACCGCCACGGCCGGCGAAAGTGCATTAGCCAGAGCGCATAAAGCCAGAGGCCCGGACGAAGCCGGGCCTCTGCACTCCACAAAGTTCGACGCGTCGCCTGAAAATTCCTAGCCGTGCAGGCGCCAAAGCGCCAGGTCACGAAAACAACCGGCAGCGGAGCACCAAGGAGCCCCAACAAGTCCCACATCTCACGGCGCGACCTTCGGCTGCCCGCTCCGGGGTCCGCCTATCCAACGGCGCGGCAGGAAAAAGGTTCCATGCGGTTCCAGCGGCTAAAAACGGCCGGCCGAGGCGCTCTCGTGGCGGCGCGGCGGGGTCGAATGCGAGGGCTTCCGGCAGCAGCGGCTAGCGTGAAGCGGACGCTCGACCATGGCTGCAACGGCTTACGACCGGGCGACTTCACTGTCGGGTTGTCTGGCCGAGGGCCACGGCTATATTGCCTGCATCGCCGCGCGCCGGAGGGGTGGCCGAGTGGCTGAAGGCGCACGCTTGGAAAGCGTGTATACGGGAAACCGTATCGTGGGTTCGAATCCCACTCCCTCCGCCACTTCAGAACAGAACTGCGAACGCCGGGCGTGACCGGCCTTACGCCGGCCGCGGCAGTAAGTGGTGGACGATCACGATATCCAACGGTGCGGGCTTGCTTGTGCCCGC
>JASHSE010000275.1 GCA_030036975.1 Xanthobacteraceae bacterium
GCATGCGGTCGATCTGCTCGTTGATCGACGAATCCTTCTCGATATAGGTGTCGGTGCGCGGGATGTAGGCTTCGGGCTGGTAGTAGTCGTAATAGCTGACGAAATATTCGACCGCGTTGTCGGGAAAGAAGCTCTTGAACTCGCCGTAGAGCTGCGCCGCCAGCGTCTTGTTGGGTGCCAGGATCAGCGCGGGGCGCTGCGTCTGTTCGATCACCTTCGCCATCGTGAAAGTCTTGCCGGAGCCGGTGACGCCGAGCAGCACCTGGTTGCGGTCGTTGCGCCGCACGCCCTCGACCAATTCGGCGATCGCCTGCGGCTGATCGCCCTTGGGCTCGAAGTCCGACTTGATGACAAAGGCGTGGCCGCCTTCGGTCTTGTCCGGCCGCGACGGCCGGTGCGGCGTCCAGACTTGTTCGCGGAATTCCGGCCGGCCTTCGCGCAGCAAAGCCTCGAGCGAGTGCTGGCTGGCGAGGCCGCCGATCGTCACCGGTTGCGGCGACGGCCGGTGCCGCTTCTCGCGGCGCGGCTCGGAAATGTCGGAAATCTCGTCGATGCCGGTGCTTTCGCCGATCACCGGCTTGGAGGGATCGCTGTCGTCATAGCCCAGCGCCTTGGCGAGCTCGGCATCGACATCCACCGGGCTTTTGCCGACATAGCCTTGCTGCGGGCGCTCCGCCAAACCTTGCCGGGTCGATTTGCGCGCGCGATGCGCATTGGCGAAGTCGGCGCGCCTGTCCCACGAATTGTCTGGCGGCGGCTGCAGCCCGGTCTGCGAGCCGAGCCCGGCCGTGCCCTGTCCGATCGCCGGATTGAGCAGGTCGGCGAGTTTGTCGTCGAGCGCCGGCACATCCGGCCGCGCCGCCTTGGCGCGCGTCGGCTTCGCCGGATCTTTCTTCGAATGTTTCGCGGGGTCGCGCTGTCTGGGCGCCATCGTCGCAATATGGGGCGAGTCTACGCAGGAGGAAAGGCGGTTAATCCGCAGCGACAGCTACTCCAGCCTGATGCCGGCGCGCTCGGGATATTCCGCGCGCGCGGCGGTCGCGATGAAGCAGGCGAGCAGGAGCAGGATCGATGTGGGGCGGCGCATCTGTCGGCTCTGCTACAGTCTCACCGCGGCAGCAGCGCCCAGTAATCGAGGTCGAGAATAACCGCGGGATCGTCATTGTCGCCGGTTTTTTGCGGAAAGTCGGCGCACGGCCGGTCCTTGGTGGCGATGGTGCGCAGCCGCAGCGCGCCGACGTCGCTGCGGCCGGGCAGCTCGGCTTTGGCCAGAATTTCCGACCAGGCGAATACGGTGCCGCCGGCGAACAACGGCGCGACGTGGCGGCCGCCGTTGATGGCGGCGACGTGGAAGGCGTTGGCGAGGCCGTTGAACGACAGCGCGCGGGCGAGCGAGATGACGTGGCCGCCGTAGATCAGCCGGTTGCCGAAGCGGCCGCGCTTGGCGCTGTAGAGGTCGAAATGAATGCGCGCGGTGTTCTGATAAAGCCGCGTCGCCATCATATGCTCGGCTTCTTCCACCGTGATGCCGTCGACGTGGTCGATTTTTTCGCCGACGTCGTAATCGCCGAAGCGATACGGACTGCCGGCCAGCGCGAAATCGTAGGCGGCGACGTCGAGCGGCGGTGAGGCCTCGCCCAGCACTTTCGGATCGACCGCGGTCGGCAGCCGCGGCACGTGATCGCCGGGCGCCGGCGCGGCTTCGTCGCCTTTGCGCACCATGACCCAGCGCACGTATTCGAGGACCGGCGTGCCGTCCTGCTTCATGCCGGTGGTGCGCACGTAGACGATGCCGGTCTTGCGGCTGGAGTTTTCCTTGAGCCCGATCACCTCGGAGAGCGCCGACAGCGTGTCGCCGGGATAAACAGGCTGGCGGAAATAGCAGCCCGCATAGCCGAGATTGGCGACCGCGTTGAGCGAGATGTCCGGCACCGTCTTGCCGAAGATGATGTGAAACACCAGAAAGTCGTCGACCGGCGCGCGCGGATAGCCGACCGCCTTGGCGAATTCGTCGGAGGACTGCACCGCGAAGCGCGCGCCGAACAGGCCAGTATAGAGCGCGACGTCGCCCGTCGTCACGGTGCGCGGCGTGGCGTGGCGGATCACCTGGCCGATGCGGAAATCTTCGAAGTAATTGCCCGGGCTGGTTTTGCTCATGGCTCGATCCTTTACGCGTTTCTTTGGCGCGTCGGGAGTGCTTTCGCGAGCGCGCTTCTTAACGCAGCGCGCCGGCGCCGCAAAGCAGCGCCCGCCGCAAAAAATACAAAATTTTGTTGCCGCCGCGCAGCCGGCCTGAAACCGGCGGCACGGGCGGCCGTATCTCGATGCGACGACGACGTCCGTCGCGTCGCAACGGCGGCCCCGCCGCCGATCCTAACAGCGACATCGCTGCATCATTTCACTGCAATATGGAGACACTCATGTCCAAGCGTTTGGCTTTGCTTGCCGCTGAGGCGGTGCTGGCGTTCGGTGCGGCGGCGACCACGCCGCTCTACGCGCAAATGTCGGAGAAGACCGTGACCGTCGGTGGCGCGCCGATGTATCCGTCGAAGACCATCATTCAGAATGCGGTCAATTCGAAAGATCACACCACGCTGGTCGCCGCCGTGAAGGCGGCCGGGCTGGTCGATACGCTCTCGGGCCCCGGCCCATTCACCGTGTTCGCGCCCACCAACGCGGCATTCGCCAAGCTGCCGGCCGGCACGGTCGAGAGCCTGCTCAAGCCGGAAAACAAAGCGACGCTGGTGAAAATCCTGACCTACCACGTCGTGCCGGGCCGCATGACCGCCGCTGCGCTGATGAAGGCCGTCAAGGCCGGCGAGGGCATGGCCAAGCTCAAGACCGTGGCGGGCGAAGACCTCGTGGTCAGGGATGCCGGCCCCGGCAAGCTGACCATCACCGACGCCAAAGGCGACGTGGCGCATGTCACCATCGCCAACGTGCTGCAGTCGAATGGCGTCATTCACGTCATCGACACCGTGCTGCTGCCGATGTAGGCCGCAACCGGCCCCCATTGTGCCATCCCTTCCCGCCGGGGAGGGATGGCGTCTCTGACAGGAATGTGAGCGACCGCGCCGGCCGGTTTTGTTATAGGTGCGGCGCTGCCCGCGTTAACCGGAAAAGCATGCGATGACGATCGAAGCCGCCGCCCCTGCCTCCATGGCGCCTGACGCCGCCGCAAGGCCGCTCATCCACCCGGCCTGGGTGCGCGTGACCCACTGGGTCAACGCGCTCGCCATGCTGGTGATGATCGGTTCCGGCTGGCAGATCTACGACGCGTCGCCGCTGTTCGACTTTGTCTTCCCGCCGCAGATCGCGCTCGGCAACTGGCTCGCCGGCGCGTTGCTGTGGCACTTTGCCGCCATGTGGCTCTTGGTCGTCAACGGCATTGTCTATGTCGCGCTGGGGCTCGCCACCGGCCGCTTCCGCACAAAACTGTTTCCGATCCGGCCGCGCGAGGTTTTTCGCGATTTTGGCGCAGCGTTGCGCGGCAAGCTCTCGCACGACGATCTGGCGGTCTATAATGCGGTGCAGAAGCTCCTCTATGCCGGCGTGTTGCTCGCCGGTTTGGTCATCGTGCTCTCCGGCATTTCGATCTGGAAGCCGGTGCAGTTCTGGTGGCTCACCGGGTTTTTCGGCGGCTACAACACCGCGCGGTACGTGCATTTCGCCGCCATGACGACGATCGTCGCGTTTCTGACGGTCCACGTGGTACTGGCGCTGATCGTGCCGAAAAGTCTGCGCGCCATGATCGTCGGCCGCTGAATTTTTTGCTGGAGTTCAAACGATGGCCCGCCTACGCAAACAAATACCCGGCGTTGATCCAAAGCTGCTGATCGGCGATGCCGGAAAGCTGCTGCCGGCCTCGTCGCGGCGTTTGTTCCTGCGCGGCATCGTCAGCATCGGCGCGCTCGCGGCGCTGACCGGCTGCGACATCATCGACGGCCCGACTTCCGAGAACGCGTTGCGCGTCGTTTCGAACTTCAACGATTGGGTGCAGGCGCGCCTGTTCAACCGGAACACGCTGGCGCCGACCTTTTCCGAAAGCGACGTGATGCGGCCGTTTCGCTTCAACGCCTATTACGACGAGGACGACGCGCCGGAGGTCGACGGCGACACATATAAGCTTGAGATCGGCGGCCTGGTCGGCAACAAAAAGTCGTGGTCGCTGCCGGAACTGTACAAGCTGCCGGAAGTGTCGCAGATCACGCGCCTGGTCTGCGTCGAAGGCTGGAGCGCGATCGGCTCCTGGCAGGGCGTGCGGCTGTCCGATTTTCTCACGCTGATCGGCGCCGACACAAGCGCCAAATACGTCTGGTTTCAGTGCGCCGAGGGCTATTCCAACACCATCGACATGCCGACGGCGCTGCATCCGCAGACCCAGCTGACGCTCAAATTCGATCACAAGATCCTGTCGCGGGCCTACGGCTTTCC
>JASHSE010000276.1 GCA_030036975.1 Xanthobacteraceae bacterium
CGGGTGGTTTCAGTCCAAACCATTGTGACCTCCTTCGAATCTCCGCAAATCCAAAGGAATCACAAAGCGCTGAAATCACTCAATGCTTTTTCGGCCAAACTCTGAGGCGCGCGCCGCAGGCGCGCCTCGAAGGATGCAGGCCGATGCGCCGCGGCCTGCATCCTTCGAGGGCCGCTTCGCGGCCACCTCAGGATGAGGAGATCAAGTGAGAGCCAGGTTATGCGGGCGAAGGCGTCGTCGCCTGTATTTGCAGCCGGCTGTGCCGTATCCCGTAGAGCGCGTAGAGGGCGATGCCGATGACGAGCCAAATGACGAAGCGCAGCCAGGTGGCGAGCGGCAGGCCGGCCATCAGAAACAGCGCGGCGAGCGTGCCGAGCGGCGCGATCACATAAACGGCCGGCGCGCGGAACGGACGCGCCAGGTCCGGCCGTTTGATGCGCAGCACCAGCACGCCGGCGCAGACGATGGCAAACGCGAACAGCGTGCCGATGCTGACCAGTTCGCCGACCAGGCCGATCGGCAGAAAGCCGGCGAGCACGGTGACCACGGAACCGGTGATGATGGTGGTGACATAGGGCGTACGGAAGCGCGGGTGGACCTTGGCGGCGAGCGGCGGCAACAGGCCGTCGCGTGCCATGGAATAAAAGATGCGCGGCTGGCCGAGCAGCAGCACCAGAATGACCGAGGTCAGCCCGAGCACGATGCCGAATTTCACGAACGGCGCCAGCCACGTCAGCCCGGTGGCGTCGATGCCGACGGCGATCGGATCGGGCACGTTGAGCTTGTCGTAGGCGACGATACCGGTGAGCACGAAGCCGACCGCGACATAGAGCACGGTGCAGATCACGAGCGATCCCAAAATGCCGATCGGCATGTCGCGCTTGGGATCGTTGGCTTCCTGCGCCGCGGTCGACACCGCGTCGAAGCCGATATAGGCGAAGAACACCACGGCGGCGCCGCGCAGGATGCCGCTCAATCCGTACTGGCCCGGACCGATATTGGGCGGCATGAAGGCACCGTGCGGATTGCTCGCCGTCACCCAATGCGCCGGCGACACGTACGGCGCCGCGGCGGCGATGAAGGCGATGATGATGGCGAGCTTGATGGCGACGATCACATTATTGACGCGCGCGGATTCGTGCACGCCGACGACGAGCAGCACGGTGATGGCGACGATCACCGCCATGGCCGGGACGTTGATCACTGCGCCGGTCGATTGCCAGGCGCCGTGCGCGGCGTCGTAGGCGAGCGGCGAGCCCGCATAGGCGGCCGGGATGACCACGCCGAAGTCTTTGAGAAAGCTCACCGCGTAGCCGGACCAGCCGATCGCCACGGTGGTGGCGCCCAGCGCATATTCCAGGATCAAATCCCAGCCGATGATCCAGGCGATCAACTCGCCCAAGGTCGCGTACGCATAGGTGTAGGCGCTGCCGGCGATCGGCACGGTCGAGGCCATCTCGGCATAGCACAGGCCGGCGAACGCGCAGGCGGCGGCGCCGAGCACGAACGACAGCGTGATCGCCGGCCCGGCATTGGCGGCGGCGGCATGGCCGGTGAGCACGAAAATGCCGGCGCCGATGATGGCGCCGATGCCGAGCGAGACCAGATTAAGCGCCGACAGCCGGCGCTTGAGCGGGACGCCGTCATGCGTGGTCAGGCTTTGCAGGTCCGGCTCGGCCGCTTCGGCCGCCAATGCGTCAAGCGGTTTGCGGAGCCAAATCCGCGCCATCGCAATCCGCGCCGTAGCGGCGCTCCTGAAAACGCGTCGTCGCCGACGGATATAACGCAAGCCGCGCCGTTAAGGTTGCGGCCGCCCACCACGACAGGTCAGGGACGATAGCCGACGTCGCCGCGGACCTTGCCGCGGAACACCCAATAGGACCAGGCGGTGTACATGAGAATGACCGGGAGCAGAAACAGCGTGCCGACCAGGAGGAAGGCCTGCGTGCTCTCCGGCGCGGCGGCCTGCCAGAGCGTGTAGCGATAGGGCACGATCATCGGCCACAGGCTGATGGCGATGCCGAGGAACGACATCAGAAAGAGGCCGATGGCGCCGAGAAACGGCAGCAATTCGTAGCGGTGCGTGAGCGCGTACCATTCCACGACCGCAATCACCGCGGTGATGATCGGCACCGGCGCCAGCAAGGCGATATCGGGCCAACTGAACCAGCGCTGCGCGATGCCGGCATTGGCGAGCGGCGTCCACACGCTGACGACGACGATCCCGGCCAAGACCCCGATCAGGCACAGCCGTCCCGCCCGCCGCGCCCAATCCTGCAAGGCGCCTTCGGTCTTGAGGACGAGCCAGGCCGCGCCGAGCAGCGCGTAGCCGGCCAATAGCGCGACGCCGACAACAAAGGCAAACGGCGTTGCGAAGTCGAACGAGCCGCCGCCAAATTGCCGGCCGTCGACCTTGAAACCCTGAATGAAGGCGCCGAGCACGACGCCCTGTGCGATGGTGGCGAGGATCGAGCCGGCGCAGAACGCGCCGTCCCAGAACCGGCGCAGCCGCTCGTGCCTGAAGCGGAATTCGAAGGCGACGCCGCGAAAGATCAGCGCCAGCAGCATGACCAGAATGGGGAAGTAGACCGCCGGAATGATGATCGCGAAGGCGAGCGGAAACGCCGTCAGCAGGCCGAGCCCGCCGAACACCAGCCACGTCTCGTTGCCGTCCCACACCGGCGCGACCGAATCCATAATGGCGTTGCGCATCGATTGATCCGGCGCCAAGCCGTACAGCATGCCGACGCCGAGATCGAAACCGTCGAACACGACGTAATAGAACACCGCCAGCGCCAGCAGCACGGTCCACACCGGTACAAGATCGAGAACCTCCATCGCATCCTCACCGCGGCGAATTGGGAACGGCCCGGGCGGCGCTCTCGAACGGCTGGCTCGGCAACCCGCCCTCGTGCCGATGCGGCAAGCCCGGAGCCAGCGGACCGCTGCGCACGAGGGCCGCCATGACCGCAATGCCGGTCGGATACATGATCAGATACACGGCCACATAGCAAACAAACGAAATGACGACGTCCGTTCCGGTGAGCGATGGGGATACTGAATCGGCGGTGCGCAGGAGCCCATAGACGGTCCACGGCTGGCGCCCGACCTCCGTCGTTATCCAACCGCAGATCACCGCGATAAAACCGAGCGGCGCGGTGTACTGCAGCAGCCAAAGAAACCGCGACGACTGCCACAACCGGCGGCGCCACCGCATAACCTGCCCGGCAGCAACGACGAACAGCATGATGAAGGCGATGGCGACCATGATGCGGAAGCAGAAAAACGGCGGGCCGACCGGCGGCCGCTGGTCGGGCGGCCATTCCTTGAGGCCCTTGATCCTGCCGCTCCAGGAATGGGTGAGAATGAGGCTGCCGAGATCGGGAATCTCGACGTCGTCGTGCATCGTGGCGTGGGCGTCGTCGGGGATGCCGAACACCGTCAGCGGCACGGGATCGACGGTGTCGTAGCGGCCCTCGATCGCGGCCAGCTTGGCCGGCTGATATTCGAGCGTGTTGAGGCCGTGCTGATCGCCGAGAAACATCTGCAGCGGCACCAGCACGATCAGAAGATCGAGCGCCATGCGGATCATCATGCGCGCGTCGTCCGGCGCCCGCTGCCGCCGCAGCAGCCAAGCCCCGACGCCCATCACGACGAACGCAGTCGTGATGTAAAAGGCGGTCACGGTGTGCAGCAACCGATAGGGAAACGATGGATTGAAGATGATGGCGAGCCAGTCGACCGGCTCGAACCGGCCGTCGACCAGCTTGTAGCCTTGCGGCGTCTGCATCCATGAATTGGTCGCCAGAATCCAGAACGACGACAACAGCGTGCCGAAAGCGACCATCACCGCCGCGAAGAAATGCGCCCAGGCCGGCACCAGGCGGCGGCCGAACAACAGCACGCCGAGAAACGACGCTTCCAGGAAGAACGCCATCAGGCCTTCATAGGCCAAGAGCGGCGACAGCACGGCGGCGGTCGCGTCGGTGAAGCGGCTCCAATTGGTGCCGAACTGGAACGGCATGACGATGCCGGAGACGACTCCCATGCCGAACGACACGGCGAAAATGCGGGTCCAGAATGCCGAAATGCGCAACCAGATGTCGCGGCCGGTGAAGAACGCCAGGCCCTCCAGCACGACGATGTAGGAAGCGAGCCCGACGGTGAACGCCGGCAACAGGATGTGCCAGGAAATCACCCAGGCCCATTGCAGCCGCGACAGCAATACCGGATCCAAAGTCATGGCGGCCTTCCGAACGCGACGCGAGCCCTCCGCAATAGGGCTACATCATTTTTTGAGCGCTCGATAGTGCGCCGGCCGCGGTCTCGATGCGGCCTTCGCAACCGCCAATGCGGTGGATCACTCCACCTTCTTCTGATAAGGCCCGAGCACCTTCGTCGCCGCGTGGACATAGGACAGATCGATCACGTCGTTGACCGTGACCTTGCCGTCGATCTGGCCGGCGTCCTTGAAATACTGCCAGGCCATCTGCAGCGCCGGCACGTTGAGTTCGCCATCGGGATCGACGATTTGCGAGATGATGGCGCGGTGCACTGCCGGATCCTTGATGAACGAATATTTGACCAGGATGTCGATCACGGCATCGGCGTTGGGGCCGGCGATATGGCCGCCCTTGAGCGCATCGTCGTAGAAGCGGATCGCCTTGACCAGCGCGATCATGAATTTGTTGGCGGTTTGCTTTTCCTTGGCGAATTTCGGGCTGAAGAAGATCACCGCCGTCTGGAAGCCGGGGAAAATCTCGTCGGCGGTGACCAGCTTCCTGGCGACGCCAAGCTGCAACAGCTTGGTCACGGTCGGCTCGACGGTGAGACTGGCATCGATGCCCTTGTTGGCATAGGCCGCGATCTGATTGGGAAAGCCGAGATAAACCGGATCGATGTCCTTGATGCTCAGGCCGACTTTCGTCAGGGCGTAGTTGATCAGCGCGTCTTCGCTGTTGCCCTTGGCGGAAATCGCCACTTTGAGGCCCTTGAAGTCTTTGAGGCTCTTGACCCTGCCGCTGTCGATGAGGTCGCTGCGCACCATGATGTTTTCAAAACTGTAATTCTTGGTGTTGCGCGCCTTGTCGGCGACGATTTTGATGCCGAGGCCGCGCTCGACCGCGTTGTAAAGGCCGGCCGAGGTGGCGCCCGACCCGACGTCGATCTCGCCGGAGCTCAGCGACGGGATCGCCTTGGCGGCCGAATCGAAGCGGACGAATTTCACCTTCAGCCCCTGCTCGGCGAAGTAGCCGTTGGCGTCGGCGATGAACAGCGGCGCATCGCTCGCCGCGCCGATGGTGCCGATGGTCAAGTCCTGCGCCTGCGCGCGGGCGGCCATGGCGGTCATTGCCACGACGGCCGCCGTAGCCACCAGCCAGGTTTGAATCTTTCTCATCGACGCCATTTCAATCCTCCCAACCCTCGCTCAAATTCCGCTCGTCCCCGCGCAAGCGGGGACCCAGTTCTGGATTCCCGCTTGCGCGGGAATGAGCGGAACGTAACACGCGTCCGCTTGCCTCGCCTGCGATACCGATGCGCTTACAGCCATGGCATCAGCGAGGCGTGGATCACGTCCGGCACGCCCTCGCCGCCGACTGATTTGATGGCGAGGTCGACGTCCTTGAGCGCAAAGCGGTGCGTGGTGATCAGCTCCAGCGGAAAGCGCTTCGAGGCGAGTTGCGCCAGCGCGAGCTCGCAGGCCTGGTAGCTGTGGCCGCGCGCGCTCTTCATGGTGATGAACTTCACCGTGAATTTCTCCAGCGGGAAATTGGGAAACGCCGCCAGCTCGCC
>JASHSE010000277.1 GCA_030036975.1 Xanthobacteraceae bacterium
GAATTCCGAAGCGTGCTTCGCCTCGTAGTCGGCCTGTTCGGCGTAGGCTGCGGCGAGCTCCTGCTCGGAAGCGCCAAGCCAGTACTCCGGCGAATTGCGGTCGGTGAGGCGCTCCCGCGCCAGCTCGTTGATAAAGCGGCTTATCCTGCGTCTGCCCACCTGCTTGTGCAGACCTTTATAGACATCGTCAGAAACAGTAATCGTCAGTTTCTTGGTCATATACGTATATTATACGTATTGCGGTGATGCCGCTAGTCGGTCGGCTGACGCAGCACCGCCGCGATCGCCGCGGCGAGCGCGCTCGGACTGATCGGCTTGCGCAGATAGGCGTCCATGCCGGCAGCGCGGGCAGCGGCTTCGTCGCCGGGCTCGCTGCGGCCGGAAATGCCGACGATGGGCGTGCGGCCGGCAGGCGACGCAAGGGCGCGGATGCGCCGCGCGGTTTCGAGGCCGTCGATGCCGGGCAGCGTCACGTCCATCAGCACCACGTCGTAACCGCGCGCCAGTGCCTGGACGGCCTCCTCGCCCGAGCCGACAAAATCGGCGTGGTGGCCGAGCTCGGTGAGGATCGTGTTGAGGATGACGCGGCCGTACGGATTGTCCTCGGCACAGAGAATTTTCAGCTGCCGCGCCGGTGTGGAAATTTGTCCGGCGCGCTGCTGCTGCTCCGCCGCGGCGGCGGCACGCGGCAACACTGCGCTGAAAGAAAAGCGCGAGCCGCGACCCGGCGCGCTGGTCACGGCGAGGTCGCCGCCCATGGCGCGCGCCAAATATTTGACGGTGGCGAGGCCGAGGCCGGCGCCGCCGTAGCGTCGCGCAATCTCGGCGCTGGCCTGCGCAAACGGCCGGAACAGCCGCTTGATCTCGGCGGCTTCGAGCCCGATGCCGCTGTCGCCGACCGTGACGACGAGCTTGACGCGGCCGCGCGCAGCGGGCGTGGCGCGCGCATCGAGCCGCACCGCACCCTGCGCGGTGAATTTCACCGCATTGTCGATCAGGTTTTCC
Organism: Xanthobacteraceae bacterium; assembly: GCA_030036975.1. GTDB lineage: Bacteria > Pseudomonadota > Alphaproteobacteria > Rhizobiales > Xanthobacteraceae > BOG-931. The sequence goes on from JASHSE010000277.1 coordinate 1,006, forward strand.
AGCGCCGCGCGCAGCCGCACCGGATCGCCGACCAAAAAATCCGGCAGGTCGTCGGCGCGATCGACCTCCGCACCCAATCCCTTGATCTGCGCGCGCACGGCAAGCGACTCCGCCACCGCCTCGAACAGGCGCGCCGGCCGAAAGACCTCTTGCTGTAACGTCAGCGCGCCCGCTTGCGCCTTGGCGGCGTCGACCACGAGCGTGGTCAGTGCCGCCAAATGCTCGGCGCCGGTTCGCACGCCTGCGGCCCAGCCCCGCTCGCGCTCGCCGATGTTGGAGCTGGCCAGCAACTCGCCGAGCGCCAGGATGCCGTTGAGCGCGGTGCGGATGTCGTGGGCGAAAGCGGCGAGCGCAACGTCCTGGTTGAATGAAGGCCGCCGGCGCGGCCGGCCATGGCGCGCTGGCCGCGCGGATTTTCGTTTTTTGCTGTGTTTGGACCTCGCCGGCGCCATGGCGGCCCTCCGGCCTCCACCTGTTCAAGGCCTGCCCGCACCATGCCACGGCTGCGGATGAAACAAAACAATGCATCTCTTACCGTTGTCCGCGCGACCCACCTACGCTCGCTCTGCGAGCTACGGTGGGCTTGCAGTCCGCCGAAGCGCATCGCGCGAAGGCGGAAAGCGGGGACCCAGCGTCACTAACATCCGGTCGGCGAAGCTCCCTGGATTCCCGCTTGCGCGGGAATGAGCGGAAAGCGCTTTTAGCGCCCCAGGCCGACCATCCGCCTGATATCGGCGGCACGCAGGCCGGCGGCCCGCAGCGCGCGCAAGCTCGTCGCCTGGGTGGCCTTGGACAGCTTGCGGCCTTCGGCGTCGAAAATGAGCCGGTGGTGATGATAAACCGGTTCGGGCAGCCCGAGCAGCGCTTGCAACAGGCGATGCACGGCGGTCGCCCAGAACAGATCCTGGCCGCGCACAACATCGGTCACGCCTTGCAGCGCGTCGTCGATCACGACGGAGAGATGGTAGCTCGTCGGCAGCTCCTTGCGCGCCAAAACCACGTCGCCCCAACGTTGCGGCGTGGCGGTGACGAGCCCGGTCTGGCCCTGCGGTCCGCTGCCGGTCTCGCGCCAGGTCAACACGCCGGCCCGCGTCAAAGCGGCATCCATGGCGAGGCGGAGCGCGAACGGTTCGCCGGCGCGGCGGCGGCGCGCGCCCTCCGCGGCCGGCATTTTCCGCGCCCGGCCCGGGTAGAGCGGCACGCCGTCCGGATCGCGCGGCCAGTGGCCCTGCCGGTCGCGTTCGGCAACCAAGGCGCTGATCTCGCTACGGCTCTCAAAACTCGGATAAAGCAGGTTTTGGGCTTCGAGCTTGGCGATGGCGGCGGCATAATCGGCGAAATGTTCGCTCTGCCGCCGTACCGGCTGCTCCCAGGCGATGCCGAGCCAGCGCAAATCCTCGTAAATCGCCGCCTCGTATTCCAGCCGGCAGCGCTGCGTGTCGATATCCTCGATGCGCAGCAAGAGCCGGCCGCCCCGCTCGCGCGCCATGTCGTCGTTGAGCAGCGCCGAGTAGGCATGGCCGAGATGCAGATGGCCGTTCGGACTGGGCGCGAAACGCAGGATACGGGTGTACATTGGCGAAAGTTTTCGGGGACGCTATGAGGGGCGCGAACGCGCAGCCGTTGCGATTTGCTGATCCTACCGATGAACGACATCCCGACCCGTATCAACACCGAGGCCGATCTCGACCTGGCGCTCGCCGCGCTCGGCGAGAGCGACCCACGGTTGCTAGCGCTTGTGGCGGCAGCAGGGCGGCCGCCGCTGCGCCGGCGTCCCGACGGATTTGCCGGCCTTGCCGCCACCATCGTGGCGCAGCAGCTCTCCACCGCCAGCGCCGGCGCGATCTGGGCGCGGCTCGACGCGGCGTTCGATCCTTTGGCGCCTGAGGCGATCGCGCGGGCCCATCCGGCGCGGCTCAAACGAGTAGGCCTGTCGGCGGCAAAAATCCGCACGCTCAAGGCGATCGCGCGCGCAGTGATCAGCGGCAAGCTGGTCCCGAGCGCGCTCGCCGGGCTTGACGCCGACGAAGCGCACGCGGCGCTCACCGCCATCCACGGCATCGGTCCGTGGACCGCCGACATTTATCTGTTGGCGAGCCTCGGCCACGCCGATGCCTGGCCGGCCGGCGATCTGGCGCTGCAGGAAGCGGTGCGGCTGGCTTTCGGCCTTGGCGCGCGACCGACCGCCAAGGACATGGTGGCGCTCGCCGAAGGTTGGCGGCCGTTGCGTGCCGTGGCGGCGCGCGTGCTGTGGACCTATTATCGCTTCCGCAAAGGGCGCGAGGGTGCGCCTGCCGCCGCCACCTCTACCCCCTTCGCCAGCAAGCCGGCCGAGAAGAGAAAACGCTTGTCGAAGCGAGGTCGCAATGGCCGCTCTGCTTGACGGCCCGCGCTTGCCGCCCAAAGAATCGGGCGACGCGCGAGAGCTTGTCGTGTTCCTGCACGGCTACGGCGCCGACGGCAACGACTTGATCGATATTGGCCGCGCCTGGCAGCAATATTTGCCGCGCGCCGCCTTTGCCTCGCCGCACGCACCGGAGCCGTGCGGTGAAGCGCCGGTCGGCCGGCAATGGTTTCCGCTCACCTTCCGCGATCCGAACGAGCGCTGGCGCGGTGTCAACAAGGCGGCGCCGCTGCTGACGCAATTCCTCGACGCCGAACTTGCCCGCCACAAGCTGCCGCCGTCGGCTTTGGCGCTGGTCGGCTTCAGCCAGGGTACCATGATGGCACTGCATGTGGGCTTGCGCCGCGGCAGCGCGCCGGCGGCGATCGTCGGCTATTCGGGAATTCTGGTGACGCCGCCGCCGAGCGACCTCGAAACCTTTGCGTCCGCGATCACGTCGCGGCCGCCGGTGCTGCTGGTGCATGGCGACCGCGACGAACTCATTCCGGCGCAGGCGCTGTTTCAGGGCGCGCAGGGCCTGGCCGCGCTCGGGCTGCCGGTCGAGTGGCATTTGTCGGCCGGCATCGGCCACGGCATCGATGCCGAAGGCTTGCGCCATGGCGGCGAGTTTTTGGCGCGCCGCTGGGGCAGCGCGCGTTAACTCCGAACCGCCGTTAAGTGTAACGATTTTCTAGCAAATCCGCCCTACAAGCGCCGCCATCGGAACGGCGGCGCCATGTTCGCGGCTTTCACCCAAAGACTGCTCCGGCCGGCGCGCCGGGTGCGGTCGTGCAAGCGTTTTGCGCTGGCCCGCACAGGCGGCGCCGCGGTCGAATTCGCCCTGGTGGCAGCGCCGTTCTTTGCGCTCCTGATCGCGCTGTTCCAGACCGCTTTGGTATTCTTTGCCGGCCGCGTGCTCGACGTGACGACGGAAGAAGCGAGCCGTTACATCCTCACCGGGCAGGCCCAGCAATCGAACATGACTCAGGCCGGCTTCGCGACGTGGGTCTGCGGCAAGACTTTCGCGTTGTTCAACTGCAATAATTTCATGATCAACGTGCAGAACTACACCGATTTCGCCTCGGCCAGCACCGCGATGCCGACGCTCACCTTCGGCAATAACGGCCAGGTCTCCAACACCTGGGCCTGGTCGCCCGGCAATCCGGGCGACATCGTGGTCGTGCAGATAATGTATCAATGGCCGGTCGTGCTCGGCCCGCTCGGCTTCAACCTGTCGAATCTGGCGAACGGCAATCGCCTGTTGGTGTCGACGGCCGTGTTCAAGAACGAGCCGTACTGATGCAGGCCGGCGCGGCGGTTGCAGGCTTTCGCGCGCTGCGTCGCTTCGGCGCCGACCGCGGCGCCATTTCGGCGGTCGAGTTCGCGCTGATCCTGCCCTTCATGGTGACGGCTTACCTCGGCAGCGTCGAGCTCGGTGATGGTTTGGCCGTGCAATTTCGCGCGACGCTGGCCGCCCGCACCGTTGCCGATCTCACCTCGCAATACGTCAACATCGACGCCGCGACCATGACCCAGATTTTGGGCGCGGCCTCTACCGTGGTGGCGCCGTATTCAGCCAACACCATGACGGTGACCGTCTCTGAAGTCACCACCACCGACGCCAGCGGCGACGCCGAGGTGACGTGGAGCGCGGCGAATACCGGCAACGGCCGCGCCGTCGGCTCGCCGGTCACGTTGCCGACCGCGCTGCAGACGCTGCCGACTAACACCGCGCTGATCCTCGGCGAGGTGACCTACCCGTACAATCCGCAGTTCGGCTATGTGCTCACCGGAACCATCAACATTTACGAGAGCCAATATTTTTATCCGCGGCTGTCGACTTGCGTGAATTACAACAGCACGTGCTGACGGCCGGCGGCGTTCACGGCAGCCTCAGCACCCGCCACGCTGCTTTCGATTGAGCGGCGATCGAACAAAGCCGTCGGCCCGTAATTGACGCCGCATTTCACTGCGACAGGCGCGCGCTGCTCACCGCTATCTGAAACAGCGTCTGCATCGCCGCGGCGATGTCATCGTCGGTCGTCACTTCTTTGTACAACCCCGGCGAGGCGCAGCTTTGCAGGTTCGAGCCGATCGAGCCTTCGAATGGGCTGATCCATTGATTGTACCAGGCATTGGTCGGCAACGGCAGATATTCGGTGTACAGCACCGCAATACGAATGCCGTTGTTCTTCACGGTGGTGCACCATGTCGTGTTGAACGGCTGCTGACAACGGGTACTGCTGTCCAGCGGCTGCGAGCAGGACGAGCTGTTGACCTCGTCGTCGACGCCGTCGGTGACCAGAAACAGAACGTCCTGAGGCGAGTTGCCTGCGGTGCCCGTGCCTGGACTTGGCATGATGCTGCTGATAGCCGACATCGCCGTTTCGAAATCGGTGTCGGTGTCATTATTGTCGTTGCTGCAGGTCAGCCAGCTGTTTTTGCAGACCTCCACCACATCGATGCCGGCGGCTGCCGTCTGCGCGGCGCTCAGATCACTCGATGCTGCGCAGTTCGGCGCGTAGATCACTTGGATCGCCGTATTCTTGCAATTCGTTCCGCTATTGCCCTGCAGGTTGAAGGTAAAGATTGCCATTTGGTAGCAGCCGGGGCCGTCCGGGCAAGTGGCGTTATTGGCGTCCATCATATCCGTGGCTGTGGTCATCAACTGCGCGGTCGCCGTCGCCATGTTCTGAA
>JASHSE010000278.1 GCA_030036975.1 Xanthobacteraceae bacterium
GCTTCGCTCGGCCCCGGAATGACGAAAGCGACAACGCGTTCAGTCGGTCGGCTCGATATGAGCGTCCTTGGCGAGTTGCAGGGTCGCGTCGTAGTCCTGCTTGAAGAATTTTGCGAACGCATCGACGCTCATCAGCTCGGGCTCGACGCCGATCCGCCCGAGCTTGTCCTTGACCTCCGGCTTTTGCAGTGCCTGCTCGACCGCATCGTGCAGCTTATTGACCACGGCGGCCGGTGTTTTGGCCGGTGCCGACAGGCCGACCCAAAAACTCGATTGCCCCTCGGGATAGCCGGCTTCGACAATGGTCGGCACGTCCGGCAACAGCGGCGAGCGCTTGGCCGTGCTCACCGCGAGGATGTTGAGCTTGCCGCTGCCGAGCACCGAAGCGGCGGCCGCCAGCGGCAGGAAATAGAAGTCGATGCGTCCGGCCATGACCTCGGTGATGGCGCCCTCCCGGAACGGAATGTGGCGAACGTCGATCTTAGCGGCGAGCTTGAAGCGCTCGCCCGCCATATGCGAGGTCGAGCCGATACCGGCGGACGCGAACGTCAACGTGCCGGGCTTGGCTTTGGCGGCCTTGACCAGGTCGGCCACGGTCGTAAAGCCGCTCTGCTTCGACGCGACCAGCACGTTCGGCTGGGTGCCGAACATCGCAACCGGAGTGAAATCCCGCACCGGGTCATACGGCAGGCGCGTGTGCAGCACCTTGCCATTGGCCATCGACGACGAGCTGGTGACGAGCGTGTAGCCGTCGGGACTGGCCTTGGCCACGGTGGCGAAGCCAACAACCCCCCCTGCCCCGGGCTGTGGCTCGACGACGAACGATTGGCCGAGGATCTGCGCGACCTGGTCGAGCACGATGCGTCCGGTCGTGTCGGAGGCGCTGCCAGCCGGGTACGGGCTGATCACCCGCATGGGCCGCGTCGGAAATTGCTGCGCGCTTGCGCTTAGCCCGGTCACCAGCAAAACCGCCGCCGCAATCATACCACACACGGCGCGGGTCCGGTTCATCGCAACCTCCAAATCCTCAATATGATCGCGGCGCTGGCACCGCTTGTTGCACCCGAATGTTACGGCGGCCGGCGCATTTGCCAATAGGCGAATAGGCGCAGGAATGCCGCACGGCCGCAATGGGCGGTATCAATGTTGTGCCTTCTTGCCGGGGCGAGCAGCGACGCCATCTCCTGCTTATCCGACGTCAAAGCGGCCAGTAACCTTTAGGTCACAACCCAAGGTCAAATCCCAAGGTCAAAAGCCATGTCCATTCGGCCCGTCAAACGCATCATCACCTCGCAGCCGACCGTCGAGGGCGCTGGCGTCAAACTGCGCCGCGCCTTTGGCTTCGGCGAAACCGGCGACTACGATCCGTTCCTCCTGCTCGACGATTTCCGCAATGACCAGCCGGACGATTACCGCGCCGGCTTTCCCTGGCATCCGCATCGCGGCATCGAGACCATTACCTATGTGCTGGCAGGCAGCATCGAGCACGGCGACAGTCTCGGCAATCGCGGCAATCTGCAAGCCGGCGACGTGCAGTGGATGACCGCCGGCCGCGGCATCCTGCACCAGGAAATGCCGCAGGGCGACACCGCCGGCCGCATGCACGGCTTTCAGCTCTGGGCCAACCTGCCGTCATCGCTGAAGATGACGGCGCCGCGCTACCAGGACGTCAAGGGCGCGGAAATTCCCGAAGTGATCGACGATGACGGCACGCGGGTGCGCGTCGTCTGCGGCGATTTTTACGGCCGGCGCGGCCCGGTCGAAGGCGTCGCCGCCGACCCGCGCTATCTCGACGTCTGGGTGCCGCCGAACCGGAAGAAATCGCTTCCGGTCGAACTGGAGCGCCATGCCTTTGCGTACGTGTTCGAAGGCTCCGGCAGCTTCCGCGCCGCATCAAAACCGTTCGGCGTGTTGACCGAGAAGACCGACGGAAACGGCGACACGCTGGTGCGCGAGCAGACGGGCAATCGCTCGCTGGTGCTGTTCGACTCCGGCGACGAGGTGACGGTGCAGGCCGGCGAGCACGGCATCCGCTTTCTCCTGGTGTCCGGCAAGCCGATCCGCGAGCCGGTCGCCTGGTACGGCCCGATCGTCATGAACACCAAGGCCGAACTGCAGCAGGCGTTCGACGAACTGCACGCCGGGACGTTCATCAGGTAGCAAGCGCGTCGCATCACGTCCGCTCGTCCCCGCGAAAGCGGGGACCCACTTGGTCTACGGCAAAATCGGAGAAAACATTCTGGATTCCCGCTTGCGCGGGAATGAGCGGGTTAGCGGGCCGCGCCCAGCAGCGCGTAGGGCGTGTGCGGATTGGCGCAGCATAGTCCGCCGATTCGCGTCGCTAGGTCGCCCGTGTACGCCTGAACTTTTCAATGACCATGTCGGCGCCATCCTGCAGGAGCTTGTCGAGCGTCGCGTCAGTGAGCGCAGCGATGACTTTCAGCTCGCGCCATTTCTCGACCTGCAAATGAACGACGGCGGTCTTTCGACCGCGCCGTGTTTGCGGCTGAATCGTCCCCTGCTTCGGCACACGCCCCATACCAATGTCGTGCACGGCATGAACTGGCAACGTCAAGCAGTTGCATCATTATAAGTACTGCGCTATTGATTAATTACTACCACTGCTTAACTTAATCAACTTGCACAACGGCAGGGCAGACAACCGTGGGCGGCAAGCGCGCAAACCCAATTGACAAGTACGTCGGCAACCGCGTCCTCATGCGACGCATCATGCTCGCCATGAATCAAAGGGAGCTCGGCGAAGCCATCGGCGTCACGGGCCAACAAATCCAGAAATACGAGAGCGGAGTCACTCGGATCGTCGCAAGCCGCCTTTACGACCTCGCCCAAGCCCTCAAGGTGCAGGCCGAATATTTCTTCGAAGGCGCTCCGCAAAGCGACAAGATAAAACCCCTGCCAAATCCACCGGGCCTTGAGTTTTTAGACAAGTTCCCGGATGCGGTCGAAGATTACACGCTTGTCCGGTGCTTCCTGAGAATCAAAGATCGTCAGATGAAGCGCCACATTGTAGCGCTCGTTCAATGCCTCGCGAATAACCAGTGATTCAGAGCTGTTCCAGCCCTGTAGCGCGCAATACCGCAGCGTATTGCGCCGCATGCTTCCCGCGATGACAAAATGGCGGAATCCGCTTCGCTATTCCACGCTGCGTAGGCGGATTAGCGAAGTGCTACATGCTCACATCAAAGAAAAAGGCAACTGTAATGCGGGGAGCCCCAAAGGGGCGACGGAGCAATCCAGGTTCAGTGCACGCAATAAACATGCCGGCGCCAACAAACAGGTTCAGGCGCTCGCGCTCGGACGCGCCAACACCGACGCATGCCAGCGCCGCACGTGGGCGAGATCTTCCGGCACTCTCATCTTGGACACGCGCATGAAATCGACTGCGACCAGCGCGGTAATGTCGGCGACGGTGAACACAGAGCCCGCCACATACGGGCGGCTTGTCAGTTCGCCGTCGAGAAAGCGCAAAAACTCGAAGACGCGCGGCTTGTTGGCTTCGCCC
>JASHSE010000279.1 GCA_030036975.1 Xanthobacteraceae bacterium
AGCGTACCCGTTTCGCCGACGATCAGATTACCGGCCGAGATGTCGCCCTCCACCGTGCCGCACACAACCAGCGCATCAGGCACTGCAACTTCGCCCTTTATGACGACTCCTTCGCCGATGTAGAGCCGATTCTGGTCCGGCATGGCGTATTCGGTTGACGACATGGTTGATCCCTTTCCGCCGCGTACGCGGTTCTCAACTCTGGCGTCACGGTACGACGATCGCGCTCGATTCGGACGGCCGCCGCGGAATTATCCCCACAACTCCCGCTATTCACCGTCCTTGTTGCGCGGCGTCTTGAGGCGACGAAAGGCCAAGCGGCCCGCGCCGAACGGCGCGCTTCGGTTGATCCGATCGCGCGGGATTCTGCTCTGGCGCAACGCTGTGCCGCCGCGTTGCGGCGGGGGCCTGAGAAATCCACGAGCCCGGCGGCTTTACTCCGCCGCGGATCGCAGCAGCGCCACCGGCCGTTTCGGCGTTTTGTCGACCACGAGCGTGTCGAAGTCTTTGACGATTTCGCCGGCGATGATCGGCTCGGCCGGCAATTCGTCGGTCGGCTCGTACCATGGCAGCCGGGATTTGACGTTGTCCTCGAGCGCCTGCGCCACCAAGAGGCCGATCTCTTCGCCGTCCAGCGGCACGAGGCGATCGTCGCCGTCGTGTTTGTACAATTGCGGGCAAAAATACAAAGTGTGGATGCGCGGATCGTAGCCGTCGATCACCAGAAACGGCTTGCGCCGGAACGATCTCAATCGTTTGACGATCTTGCGCTCCTTGGTCGTCATTGCGACTCGGAGCCTGCCGCCGGGCGCGCCGACGATGGTGTTGGCCTCGAGCAAGACGATCCAGTCGTTGCCGGCGGCGTTGTCCGGGTGAATGGGGATGAGACGATGGTCGCCTTTGCGCAGGAAAGTCATCGCAATGCCTCCCGTCATCCGTGCCATGCGAGAACGGATGGAAAGTCGATGCAGGCACAAACGCGCGACCCGAATTTTTGTTCCAGTCAATGCGGCCAAATCAGCGCAAGACTTCAGGTTTGAGGCGGGGCCGAGAAGAGGCAGCGTCGCCATGAAAGAAGGCCCCGGCCGGCACGACCGAGGCTTCTCGCCAGAAGGCCGCCGATGCTCAGACAACGTCCGACAGCGTGTCCCGCAGGCGTGTGACCGGCGCTGCGATGCGCCGTTCTGGTCAACAGATGCTTAAGCATGGGGCGCCGCACGTTTCGCGTGTGGCGGTGAGCCTTCGTTCCGACACCATTGCTGCGGAATTTTGCCAAGCATCGGAGCTGTAATTCAGATGGAAGCGTCCGGGGAAGCCACCTCAATGAGCGACCGCGCAGACGACTTTTTGATCCTCTGGTTCGCGCAGCACGTCAAGGCGTTGCCGGCGGTGCTGAGGCTGGCCGAGGCCGTGCGGCTCGCCACCGACTGTCGCAAGGACGCCGTCGCGGCCGGCATTCCGCTGCAGGAAATCCGCGACGCGGCGGGCGGCGACCTCATTCGCAAAATCCTCGAAGCGCTCAACGCCGCGGTCGGCCGCGGCGACGAAGCGCCGCTCGCCCCGGACCTCGACGTTCCGGCCGAGACCACGTCCTCGTAACGCGCGCCGGCAAACGACCCGGGCGGCGCGCGAAGAAACGGTTCGCTGTCATCCGAACGGCTTGATGCTGTCGGCGACCGAATCGGCAATGTGCTCCTTGGAGATGATGCCGACGACCTCCGACGCTCTGCCGCGACCGCCGGTCTTCATGACCACCGCCATGGCGGCATCGCGCCGCCACATCCGTTGTACGATGTCGAACACGATGTCGTTTTCGCGCGCCAGCGTGAAATTGCGCTGCGCGACCGCGGCCATGGTAACGCCGGAATAGGCAGCTTCGATGCCGCGGCGGATTCCGGTATTGATGCGGACCACGCCGACGATGTGATTGCCGCGCGCCACGACCACGTGCTTGAAACCCGCTGCGGCGCCGTGCTGGCGCAGGAATTCATCGAGATCGGCGTCGGCGGGCCTCACCACCACGTCGCGTTCCATGACATCACTGGCGTGGCGAACCAGGAACATATTGGCGTGCATCGCCTTCGGCACGAAGTGGCCGCGGCCGACGAGCTTGATGGTATAGATATTCTCCACTGAAAGGAGGCGCCGCATGCCGATTGCGAGCGCTACGGCAACAATGCTCGGCATCACCAGATCGTAGTCCCGCGTCATTTCGAAGATCATGGTCACGGCGGTCATTGCCGCACCCGTACCGCCGCCGACCATCGCCGCCATGCCGATGACCGCGCCGGTTGTTGCGCCGACGCCGGCTATCGGATGCATGGCCGTTATCGCAGCGCCGAAGGCGCCGCCGATCGTCGCTCCCATGAACAGCGAAGGTGAGAAGATGCCGCCCGAGGCGCCCGAGCCCAGGCTCAACGAGGTGGCAAACAACTTGGCGACGAACAGCATCAAGAGCAGCGCCGGCCCCTGCAGATCGCCGTTGAGGACGGCCTGGACTGTGGAATAACCGACGCCTTCGACGAAATAGTGGCCGGCGGCCCGCAACAGCACGTAGATCAGAACGCCGAGCAGCAGCATCCCGGCGATGTTGCGCAGATACGGATTTCTGATTTTCTCGAAGACATCTTCGGCCAGGCTCAGCCCACGGATGAACGCCGTCCCGGCAATGCCGATCAAAGCGCCGAGCAGGGCAAACAACAGCAGCGCCGGCAGGGTGGCGGGCTGTTGCGACGTCAAGAGCGTAGCCGGAATGGCGAAAGCCGGATGAATGCCGAAGAAGATGCGGCCCACGAACGTTGCCGTGCCGGTGGCGAGCGCAACCGGCAGAAAGGTGCGTGCGCTCAGTTCCGGCAGCAACAGTTCGATCGCGAACATCACGCCGCCGATTGGCGTATTGAAGGTCGCGGCGATGCCGGCACCCGCGCCGGCGGCAACCAACGTGATCCGCTGCCACGGCGCCATATGAATCAACTGGCCGAGCGTGGAACCGAGCGCGGCGCCGATCTGGATGATCGGACCTTCGCGCCCGACGGCGGCGCCGGTGCCGATCGACAGCGCCGAGACCAGCGACTTGATCAAAGCGACGATCGGCCGGATCGAGCCTTCCTTGTAGTAGATCGCATCCATCACTTCGGGCACGCCGTGGCCGCGCGCCTCGGGAGCAAAGTTGACGGTCAGGAAGGTGACGAAGAGTCCACCTATGACCGGAACCAGAATGACGAATGGGCCCCACGGGCTCGGCGGCGTGAAGGCGCTGGCGTCATAAACGAAGCTGAACAGCCCGAGAAAGGCGACGTTGTGAAACAGGCCGATCAGCGCGCGAAAGGCGACCGCGCCGAAGCCGGTGACGACACCGACAACGATGGCAAGCAGCGACAGTCGTAACAGCCCGACGCGCGAGGGAAGCCTTATGTTCATTCTGTTCTGTTAATGCATTGCAATGGAGATTTGTAGTATTGCAGAAGGCCTTTGGCGGCGAACTTCATTCGAGCAACGCATACTCGGGAAGCTGCAATCAGGAAGATGGCGCCGTCGCTGCAAGCTTTCTCAGCTTGGCGATCGCTACGGAGTCCTTCTCCTGATAGGGTATCACCGTGTCGAATTTATCGGCGGCGGTCATCAGGTAGATGATGGCCGAATGGTTCATAAGATAATTCCCGTCACCGGTCGGGATTTTCTTATAGTAGACGCGATACTCCTTGGCGATCTTCGCGATCTGTGCCGGCGTGCCGGTGAAGCCGCGGATGCGCCTGTCGAAGGATTCCAGGTATTCATGCATCAGCTTCGGCGTGTCTCGTTCGGGATCGACGGTCACGAACACGTAGTTGAGCTTGTCGGCATCGGGCCCGAGCGCCTTGATCCAGCGCGTAAGGTCGAAGAGTGTCGTCGGGCAAACGTCCGGGCAATATCGGTAGCCGAAGTACATTGCGTACGGTTTGCCGGACAGCGTCTTGTCGGTCACCGTCGCGCCGGTGTCGTCAAGGAGCGTGAACGGACCGCCGATGGCGGCGGTACCGGCCGAGCGCGCAATTTGCCGTTGCCCAATTGTGAGCGTGATGACGAGCGCCATCATGGCAAACCCGAGGGTGCCGGCGATGGCCATGATAATCCACTGCCGCGCACGCATCACTTCATCTCCATGGTGCCACCCGGCTTCTTACCCTGCGTTCCGCCCATTCCGCTCATGCTGCCGTTGGCGCCTCGGGTAGCCCCGATGGCCTGTATTGGAACGGTGATGGAGATAGTCCCGGCTTTGGCGAAGGTGAGCGTGAGCGGAAGCGTTTGACCCGCGATCAGCCGCTTCTTCAATCCGATCAGCATCACGTGGTAGCCGCCGGGCTTGAGCGTCACCGATCCGCTCGCCGGGATGGGTAACCCATCGGCAAGCTCCCGCATCTGCATGATGCCATTGACGACCGCCATTGCGTGTATCTGCACCTTGCCGGCAACGTCTGAAGACGCGGCGGTGAGGCGATCAGCGGTGTCGGTTTTGTTGGCGAGCGTCATGTAGACGGCGCCAGTCATGGCGCCCGCCGGCGTGGCCCGGGCCCATGGTTGTTCAATCTTGATGTTGGAAGTGCCGCCTGCCTGGGCGAAAGCGGTCGGGACGGCCGCGAGCAGCACAGCCATTAAGTTCAGCTTGGATAGAAAGCGCATGATGTCCTCCGAAAGCGCAGATGACGGCTCCGCAGGGGCGGAGCGATTGCGAGCGTCAAACGGAGAGAGCCGGCGGTGCGCGCGGAGCGCCGACCGTGCGGCGGGACGCAGCAACGGACCTGCCGTTGCCGATCTGGTCCAATACCGCGGCTGTCAGCAGACCGGCATAGGCCGGGACCGCTGGTACGTGACCCATAAGCGCAATGTGCCCGGGACTCTGAGCTGCGACGAAGCAAAACGGACAAGCCGGTGAAGGATTGGGGTTCTGGCGGCCGCTGTGCGACGCCGGCGCGCTCGTTGACGCTAGACTGCAGATGGCAGGGTCTCCCTGACCGGACACCGCAAAAGCAGACATGCCGAGCCCAACGCTCGCCATCAAGGCTTGGAGTGCGAGCGAATAGGCAATCCAAAGGGCGAGCAAACGGCTCGACCGCCCGGATCGTACAAACTGTCGCAGGCCGAACATCGATCAATTAATAGCACGCACTGGAAGGCCGGTGAAATCCATAATCAATCGTACATCCCACGGGGGCCAGCTCGGCTTCAAAAAATCGAGGTGTGCCGGATGACGTATTCATCCGGACAAAGCGTCGCAGAGCGCCATCGTCCTGCGGACACTATGAATGCTCAAGCGTTCGGCGCGGCCCGGCACGCGAAGGCAGCAGCCAGCGCGAAAATGACGCCGACGAGAGGTAATCGAAGATGGAACGTCGGCAGCGCAAAAACCTGATGATCATCGCGCCTTGCCTGGTCGCGATCGGAATCATGTGCGTGCTGGTCGCCTACTCGCCGACGCTGTACCGCATGTTCTGCGCTGCGACCGGGCTCGCCGGGACCACGCAACGGGTCGCCGCCGATACCGCCAAGATTTCCAGGCAGACCATCACGGTGGCATTCGACACCAATGTCGCGCCCGGCCTGCCATGGCGCTTTGTGCCCGACCAGGGCGCCGTGACCGTGCATCTGGGCGAGCAGAAGCTGGTGTATTTCACCGCGGAGAACCTCAGCAGCCAACCGATCGTCGGCCACGCCACCTTCAACGTCACGCCGCTGCGCAGCGGCATCTATTTCAACAAGATCCAGTGCTTCTGTTTCACCGAGGAGCGGCTCGACGCGCACCAGAAAGTTCATATGCCGGTGGTGTTCTACGTCGATCCAAAGTTCGGCAAGGACCCCGACATGCGCGACATCGCGCAGCTGACGCTCGGCTACACCTTCTTCCGCTCGGCCGATCCGCGGAATGCGAAAGACCTGTCGCGCTTTCTCGCCAGCAATCCGCCCGATCCTGCCGACGGCCGGGACCTTTTCAAGGAGCAATGCACCGCCTGCCATGCGCTCGATGCCAACAAGTACGGGCCGCAGCTCGGCGGCGTGTTCGGCCGGCGCGCCGGCACGGCGGCCGGCTACGATTATTCGCCCGCGCTGAGAAGCGCCGGCCTGACCTGGTCGGCGGACAATCTGAACCGCTGGCTTGCAAGCCCGACGAAATTCATTCCCGGGGTGAAAATGCCGGTCAGCGTTCCCGATCCCATCGCCCGCCGCGACATCGTTGCCTATCTGCGGCAGGAGACCGAGCAGCGCGGCAGCGGACCCAAGGCCAAGACTGCGCGCCAAGGCGCGGACTACTAGACGCCATGCGGAATTGAATCGGGGGTTCGCTGGCCAACTGATTGCTGCCCCTTGACGTTCCGAAATCGTTTCTATATTCGCTGAAATATGGAAACGTTAAATGCCGTCGCGGCCCTGGCCGCGCTCGCCCAGGACAACCGCCTGGACATATTCCGCCTGCTTGTGAAAGCCGGTCCGGAAGGCATGGCCGCCGGCCAGGTCGCCGAGCAGCTTGGCCTCGCTCCCAACACGTTGACATTCCATTTCGACCGGCTCCGCTTTGCCGGACTGGTCACCGTCCGCCGCGACGGCCGCTCCATGATCTATGCGGCGCGCTTCGCGGCGATGAACGATCTTGTTGCCTTCCTCACCGAGAACTGTTGCCAGGGCGCGCCGGAGAAGTGCGCGGCCGTGGCGGTCTGCAAACCGCGGGGAGCCCGCCATGAAGCGGTTTCACGTGCACGTCGCCGTTGACGACCTGAAACGATCGATCGGCTTTTATTCGGCGCTGTTCGCCGCCGAGCGGCTCGGGCAAACGGGTCGCGCGCATCGCGCATGAGAAATCCTGTTGCGCGCCGGCGCCGAAGAGCGTCGAGCCCGCCGACGCCTACGGTTGTTCGTGAGCCAAGTCTGTTCGTGAGCCAAGTCTGTTCGTGAGCCAAGTCTGTTCGTGAGTTAGGCCATGGTCGAAAAATTCAACGTCCTGTTCCTCT
>JASHSE010000280.1 GCA_030036975.1 Xanthobacteraceae bacterium
TTGTGATAATGACGCTTACAAGTTGCGGCCTTCTCGCCGCCTGCTCGACCGGTCCGGTGCAGACGAGAAATCCAACGCCACCGTCGGTCTCTTGGGTGCTCTATGATCAGACCACCGGCGTCCGCCAAACACTGATGCCGGCAGGATCTTCAATAACCGCCTTCATCAGCCCCGGCGACAATTACGACGTGGAGTTCCAAGCGCAGGAGATGGGCGGAATAAAAACTGTCTCATTGAGCGCAACGGGCCAGGCGATATGCAACGGCAATCATGCACCCTATACCGAAACACACCCGTTCAACTATTCGGTCGCCGCGACCACGGCCACGTTTCCGATCATGGCCGGCAACCAGGTCTATACGCAGGCCTTCCTGCCGTACTACTTCAACTGGGTGAGCGGCCCCACATCGGCCGCGGTGACGGCATGCGGCAGCAATGTGCCGATGTTCGGAACGACGACCTACAACGGCAAGGCCGCCAATTACGGCAACGTCAGCGCCGCCAGTAGCCTTAATGTGACGACCTGCGTCGCCGGCGGTTGCTGACGAAAGCAGACATCCTACGTTGTGCGCCGGCATCGGCAGATCAAACACAGCACTTGCCGAAAACGTTGCGCGCCTTGTCGCTCCGCAAAAAATGCGACGGCGTTCGCCACCTCTTTGCCTGACCAGTTCACGAAGTTTTGGCCATCTCACTCCGCCGCATCGGCCTTGGCGGTCTCGCGCAGCGCAAAGTGATCGCCTTGCGGCGACATTTCCAGATGCCGGCCGTGCAGCGGGACCAGTGACGAACGGTGGCCGACGGACACGATCGTGGTGTTCGGCAGCCGCTTGGCCAGCATGGCGTAAAGGTCGCATTCGAGCTCCTCCTCGATCGCGCAAGTCGATTCATCCAGCAGCAGCCAGTCCGGCTGCCATAACAGCGCGCGGGCCAGCGCCAGCCGCTGCTGCTCGCCGCTCGACAGGCGTTGCGACCAGACCTCCTCGTGATCGAGTTCGCCGACGAGCGCGCCGAGATGTGCGTCGATCAGCGCGACGCGGATCTGTTCGTCGCGGTAAGTTCCCGGCACCGCCGGATAAGTGACGGCGGAACGCAGGGTGGCGATCGGAATGTACGGCTTCGGCGGGATCACCATGACGTCGGCGCGGTCCGGCCGTTTGATGCGGCCTTCGCCGTAGGGCCAAAGCCCCGATATGGCGCGGAACAGCGTCGACTTGCCTGATCCGGACGGGCCCGACACGACAACGCTCTGGCCGGCGGCCAAATCGAGGTGCTTGGCATCGACAATGTGCTTACCCTGCGGCAATGCCAGCCCCACGTCGTCGAGCACGATGTCACCGCCGGCGGCACCGATGACGCGCGCCGGCCCGGCATCGGCCAGCGCCTGGGCCTGATCGATCGCGGCGTCGAACGAGTTGAGACGATCGACCACCGATTTGAATCCGGCGAGGTAGGTATAATAATTGACAAAGAAGGTCAGCGAATCGGACACGCGGCCGAACGCCTGCGCCGTCTGGGTCATGACGCCGAGCTGGATCTTGCCGAGGAAATAGAACGGCGCGGTGAAGATGAACGGGATGATCGGCGACAGCTGCCCGAACGTTTGGGTGAACGCCCGCACCCGCATGCCGCGGAAGATCACGTCGAGATAATTGGCCACCAGCGCGCCAAAGCGCGCGCCGAGAATGTTCTGCTCGGCACGTTCGCCGCCGAGCAGCGCCACCTGCTCGCTATATTCGCGCAACCGCGCCAACGAGAAGCGGAAGTCGGCTTCCATGTGCTGGCGTTGAAAGTACAGCCGGATCAGCGGCCGGCCGATCATGTGCGTGATCAGCGTCCCCGCGGCTGCGTAGATCAGGGCGACCCAGAACAAAAACCCGGGCAGCACGATGTTGGTGCCGGGAAAGGTAAAGGATTCCGATAACGTCCACAGCACGATGGAAAACGACACCAGCGTCGTGATGGTCGAAATCAAGATGATGGAGAAATCGTAAAGCCCAAATGCCTGGATCGAGCCGTCGGTGCCGCCGTTGATGAAGCGGAAAATGTCCTCGGAAATACGCTGATCGGGGTTGTCGGTCTGGCCCGAGATCAGGCTGATGCGATAGTGATTGTGGCTATTGAGCCAACGCGATACGAAATGGTCGGTCAGCCAACGCCGCCAGCGGATCACCAGCATGGACTGGGTGAAGTATTCGACCACCGTCATGGCCACGTAGACGAAGGCCCATGGCGTGAACACGAACAGCAGCTGCTGCCAGAACGTCGCGGCATCGTGGCGCTGGATGGCGTCGAACCAGGCGCGGTTGAAGAAATTCAGCCGCACGACGATGCCGACCTCGGCCTGATTGAGCACGACCAGAAACACCACCATGGCCACGGCGATGCGGCGTTCCAGCGCGGCGAACGGCCGCAACGGCCAGATACGCGCGGTTCCGCCATCGCCGGCGTCGAAATAGCGGTCGGCGATGCGCATGATCTGCCTGACCGTCCGCAATTGCGCCACGGCATAGACCAGGATCGAGAAGATCGCGACCGCAAGCGGCAGCGATTCCGGCGGCAAATAGTCGGCCAGGAAGTGCGGCCACAGGCCGGTGCGGCTCGCCAGTGTCGCGGCGCCGAACACGATGGTCTCGGTCGAAAAGATGCCGACGAAAATCTTGAGAAAGCTGGAAATGCCGGCGGAACGATAGGTGGTGAAGGCGCACAAGAGCGCGACGATACCGAGAACGGCTGCGGCATAGTTGCGCTGCAGGATCGGCTGCACCAAAGCGGCGATCCCGAACAAGCCAACGGCGATGCTCAATTGTTTCATGACGAAGTCCAGGCGGTTGTTTGCGGCCTTTTCAGGGTCGATCGGCTCGGATGTCAATGCGGAGCCGGTTCCATGCTCCGTTGCACGCCATGACGCCGGCGACGCCGCGGCCGGCAATGGGCAGGGGTTTTAGCCGCTCGGGGCCATGAAGGCCATGCCGACCGCGTTCGCGGGGCGAAGCGGCGCCAAGTGGCGCCAAGTGGCGGCTATTACGCGGTCGTGCCGGCGTCGACGGTGAGCACCGTGCCGGAGATGCTGCGCGCCTGATCGCCGAGCAGGAACTCGACCGCATTGGCGACGTCGTCCACATCGGCGAGCCGGCGCAGCGCACTGCGCCGGATCACGCGTTCGCGCTGTTCGCCGACCAGACCATGGGTCATTTCGGTATCCAAAAAGCCCGGCGCCACGGCGTTGACGTTGATGCCGAGCCGCCCCACCTCGCGCGCCAGCGACCGGGTGAAGCCGAGCATCGCCGCCTTGGTGGCCGCGTAGGCGGCAAGGCCGCTATAGCCGGTGAAGCCGATGATCGAGGCGACATTGACGATGCGTCCGGCGCCTTCCGCCATCATTGCGCGCACCACGTACTTGGTCAGCACGATGGGCGACAGAGTATTCAGCCGCACCAGTTCCTCGATGCGTGAATTGTGCATCATGGCGAGCGCACCGTCGTGGCCGACCGCCGCATTGTTGACGAGGCCGTAGAGCGGACCGAATTCCTTGCGCAAATTTTTGACGAGGTCCGCAATGGCATCGATTTTGCCGAGATCGAACGGCGCGAAACGTAACGATACATGGCCGCCGGCCTCGGCCGCCGCGATCGCCTCGGTCAGCGGCTTGCTCTTGCCGCGCGCCACCGCGATCACTTGATAGCCGGCCGCCGTCAGCCGGCGCGCTATGGCAAGGCCGAGGCCGCGGCTTGCGCCGGTGACGAGAACGTTGCGCGGCTTGTCGCTCATGATACGGCCAGTGCGCTCAAACGCCGCGCCGCGCCAGCTTGCCGGTCGCGGCGACCGCAAGCGCGGGAACGAAGCTGATGGCCGCCGGAACCTTGTGGCGCGGCAGCGCGCCGCGGCAAAACTTCAAAATATCGTCGCGCAGGTCCGCCTCGTCCGCCGCGGCGGCGGACGGCGCGGTCAACACGATGTCGGCGACCACGACCGCGCCGGTGAACGGGCTGCGCTTCGGCCGCACCAGCGACATGCGCACCCGCGGATGCCGGTTGATGACGGCTTCGACTTCCTCGGGATGGACCTTCAAGCCGCCGATATTGATGATGCCGCCCTTGCGGCCGACGAAGAAATAACGGTCGCCCTGCCGCTCGACCATGTCGCCGCTGTCGACGAAGCCGTCGCTGTCGTGAAGCGGCGCATTTTTTGCGCCGCCCACGTAATGCAACGCGGCGCCGGGCGAACGAATGCGCAAACAGCCGTCGACGACCTTGATCTCGACGCCGTTGCGGCCGCTTTCGAGGAAGCGCGCCGGAAATCCCGCGCGCCCGTCATCGACGGCAAAAACCACGCCCGCCTCGGTCGAGGCGTAGGCATGGCCGATGGCGGCGTGTGGAAATGCGGCACACAACGCGTCGAGTACCGCCTGGTCGGCAATTTCGCCGGACAGGCGGACGTAGCGCGGCGCGATTTTGCCGATCTCGGGCGACATCAGGGCGCGGCGCCAATGCGATGGCGTGCCGGAGAGATGCGTGATGCCGTGACGCGCCAGCCGCGACAGATGCTCCGCGACCGGCTCGCCGGCGCTCGACAGAACGAGAGAAGCGGCGCCGAGCAGAGCGCGCAAAAAGATCTGCAAGCCGCCGTAGCGGCGGATGTCGTAGAACGTGCCCCACACCACCGGTTCGGCCGATGCGCGCGGAGCAATCGCGGCGGTGAGAGCCGCAACGCTGTGCACAACCATCTTCGGCACGCCGGTCGTGCCTGAGGTCAGCAGCAGCCATTCGGTGCACTTGCATCCGCGTGGCGGCGCCGCGAGCGGGACAATGCTCGGCGTGCAGACGGCGCGAACCGGCAGGCCGGCCAACTGCGGCGGCACAGTCCCATCGGTCACGACAGCATCGATTTCAGCCCCGGCGATCAGCGCGCCGAGATGATCGGGGTCGACGTCGGGCGGCAAAATCAACAGCCGCCGCGCGATGCCGTCGAGCTCGATCAGCGCCAGCGCGGCGGTCAGCTGACTTGCCGTGGCGATCAGAACCGCCCGCCCGCGCAGATTCGCGAGCCGCCCCTGCAGGCTCGTTCCACAAACGAGATCGGCAACGCGCACGCCGGCGGCGCGATCGAAGAAGAAAGCGTCAGCCGCCATGCCGGCAACGCGGGCGCGCAGCGGCTGCGCCTCAGTGCGTGCCGTGCTCATAGGCCTTGACGAAATCGCCGACCGTCACCGGAAACTGCACGTCATCGGACGTTGTGAACGGATCGACGCCGAGCCGATCTTCCAGCCGCGCCACCAACACCGCGATGCCGAGCGAGTCGAGGCCGGAGTCGAGCAGCGCCACATCGTCGTTGAGCGGCGCCAGCGTCGTACCGTGCTCGCGTGCCACCCGCGCCATCTCGTCCATTATGGTTAATTTTATCGACATGATTGCCGCACCTACGCTTTATTCATTTCACGCTGCTATAGCCGAGCAACACTTACAATCAAGTTCACGACAGGGTCGTGGTCAACGCAAATGGTTGCTTCCGCGCCGCCAATCCGCTGCCGTCAGATCGCCAATGCCGACGTGTCCGCGATCGTCGCGCTGCTCGCGCGCGGATTTCCCGGTCGCGGCCGCGCCTTCTGGCGGCGCGCGCTGCAGCGGCTGACGGAACACCGGCCGCCGCCCAGCTTGCCGCAATATGGTTACCTGCTGGAGAGCGGCGGTGAGCCGGTCGGCGCGATTCTGCTGATCTGCTCGACCGTGCGCGCC
>JASHSE010000281.1 GCA_030036975.1 Xanthobacteraceae bacterium
GTGCAGGCGATGCCGAAGGACGTACTGGAAAAATCGATCCTGCCGCAGATCCCGATCGGACGGCTTGGCGAGCCCGAGGAAATCGCGCGCTGCGTGGTGTTTCTCGCCTCCGACGACGCCGGTCTCATCACCGGCGCGACGCTGACGGCGAACGGCGGGCAGTATATCGCTTAATTCGCTGCCGCACGCATAGCGGAAAGGTTATTCATTCGGCTCCCAGCCATCCGGCGCGAACTCAAGCCCGGAAAACTCGAAGCCCGGCGCCACGGTGCAGCCGACCAGCGTCCAGTCGCCGAGCGATTCGGCTGACTGCCAGGCGCGCGCCGGCACGATTGCTTGCGGCCGCTCGCCGTCGGCAAGATCGCTGCCGAGGGTCACGCGTTCACGGCGGTTATTTTCAGACACGGTCTCCAGCCGAAGCGACGCACCTGCGTACCAATGCCAGACTTCGGCGGCATCGATGCGGTGCCAGCGCGAGCGCTCGCCGCGCGCCAAGAGAAAATAAATGGCGGTCGACGCAGCGCGGTTCGTCTCGGCGAGTCGGGCACCGCGAAACGTTTCGCGAAAATAGCCGCCTTCCGGATGCGGCTTGAGATCGAGCAGCCGGATGACGTCCGCGGCGGACAGTTGCCTGGCGATCAAAATCGGTTCTTGCGCTCGCGGATTTCCGCGAACACTTTCCAGGCCGGGTTGCTCGCGAGGCCCAGCGATTTGGCGAGCGCGGCATTGTCGGCACGCAGAAACGGATTGGCGGCCTTTTCGGCGCCGATCGTCGCCGGAATCGTGAAATGATGCGCGGCGACGAGCTTTGCCACTTCGTCGGCGCGCGCCGCAAGCGCTTTGTTGCTCGGCTCGACCGTCTTGGCGAAACGGATGTTGGCGTCGGTATATTCGTGGCCGCAATAGAACCGCGTCTCGTCGGGCAGGTCGCGCAGCTTGACGAGCGAATTCCACATCATCTCGGGGTCGCCCTCGATGACGCGGCCGCAGCCGATCGAGAACAGCGTGTCGCCGACGAAGGCAATTTTGTCGGCGGGAAAGAAATAGGAGATGTGTCCGGCGGTGTGGCCCGGCGTATCGATGACGCGACTCTCGAGCGATCCGACCTTGACGGTATCGCCCTCGCCCACCGTTTCGTCGACATGGGCGATGCGCTTGGCCTCGTTGCGCGGCGCCACGACGCGGCACTTGTGGTGTTGTTTCAGCGCGCCGACGCCGGCGGTGTGGTCGTTGTGGTGATGCGTCACCAAAATGTCGGTGAGCCGCCAGCCGGTCTTTTGCAGCGCCGCCTCCACGGGGGCCGCTTCCGGCGCGTCGATGGCCGCCGTGGCACCGCTTTGCGGATCGTGCAGCAGCACGCCGAAATTGTCCTTCAGGCAAAGAAACAGATGGGTTTGTGCCGGCATGTCCTAACCGTCGCAGAGGGGTGCAGGTGTGAGCGCGCGACCCCAGGATCCGTAACCGCAATGGCTCAAAGTAGGCGTTCCGGACCGGCTCCCGCAAGGCCCGGCTTGCCGGCCTCAAGCCCGGAATGAGGAGCCGATCCGTGCTATCTAATCCTTATGGACGTTGTCGACCTGCGCAATTTCTATGCCCAGCGGCTCGGCGTCGTGGCCCGGCGCTTCATCGGCCGCGGCATCCGCGCGCGCTGGAAGGACACGCGCGGCCAGCGCGTGGTCGGGGTCGGCTACGCCACGCCCTATCTCGGTCTGTTCCGTGAAGAAGCCGAGCGCTGCCTGGCGCTGATGCCGGCACCGCAGGGCGTGGTGCGCTGGCCCTCGACGCGGCCGGCGCTGGCGGCTCTGGTCGAGGAAGACGAATGGCCGCTGACCGATTCGGCGGTTGATCGGGTGCTGCTGGTTCACGCGCTGGAAATATCATCGGATGCGCCCGAACTCCTGCGCGAGGTGTGGCGGGTTCTGGCGCCCGGCGGGCGGCTCCTGGCGGTGGTGCCGAACCGGCGCGGCCTGTGGGCGCGCATGGACACGACGCCTTTCGGCTATGGCCGGCCGTACTCGCGCTCGCAGATCACCCAGCTCCTGCGCGAGACGTCTTTCACCCCGACCGGCTGGGGCGAGGCGCTCTACGTGCCACCGATCGCGCGCGGCTGGTTCTTGCGTTCGTCCGTCGCCTGGGAACGCACCGGCGCGTCGCTGTCGGCGCCGTTTAACGGCGTCCACATCGTCGAAGCGACCAAGCAGGTCTATCGCGCCGTCCCGGCGCGCCGCGAGCGGCGCCGCCTGGTCCCGACGCTGCAGCCGGCGCTGACGCCTATGCCCGGAGCGGCGCTGCGCTGACGCGACTTCGCGCTTAAGGCTCGCGGCGATAGCGCACGACGAGACTCGCCGGGCCGAGGCTATGCCCGGCAATCGCCTGGAGCGTCATACCAACGGCTCGTTGCTCGGGGTCAGGCCGGGAACGGACCCCAAGCGCGCTGCACCGCCGGCCGCGCCGCGATCGCATCGTGCCAACGGCGCACGTTCGGATAATCCGCAAGCCCGATGTCATTGACGCCGTGCAGATGGACGTCCGAATACATGGTCATGTCGGCGATCGAATAATCGCCGGCGACGTATTCGCCGCTCGCGAGCTGGCGGTCGAGGATGCCGAGCATGTCGCGCAGGTTGGCGTCGTAGTGGACCTGCGCGGTGGGCGCCTTGACGGGCGAGCGGATCGTCCAGTGGCCAAACTGCTGCGCCAGCGTCGTGAACGTCGCCGAGCCGTAGAACAGCCATTGGTCGACCTTGGCGCGCGTGACCGGATCGGACGGGTAGAACCGGCCCGACTTCTCCGCGAGATATTTGAGGATCGCGCCGGATTCGCAGAGCGTCACGCGGGCGCCGCCCGGCCCATCATGATCGACGATCGCCGGAATCTTGTGGCCGGGGCTGATCTTCATGAACTCCGGCGCCATCTGCGCTTTTTCCCGCAAGTTGACGGGCACGATGCGATGCTGGAGTCCGGTCTCCTCCAGCATCACGCGCGGTTTGTAACCATTATCGGTGGTCCAGGTGTAGCAATCGATCATCCCATCCTCCCATAAAAGATTCTGAGTTTAGTTCGGCCAAGGCTCCGCCGTCATGGCAGCAGCATCGGCGCCGATGAATTCCTTCAGCCTATCCTGCCGCTCGGTTTCGAGCGCGGCAACGAGCGCCGCCTTGATCTCGCCAATCAGCGCCAGGCCACGGAACACCAATCCGGAATAGACCTGAATGAGGCTCGCGCCGGCGCGAATCTTTTCCAGCGCGCTTTCGCCGGAATCGATGCCGCCGGC
>JASHSE010000282.1 GCA_030036975.1 Xanthobacteraceae bacterium
TTGGTTATGCGGACCAATTCAAGAAAAGTTTCCCAGAAAAAAAGGTCATGCTCAAATACTGAGCTCGCCAGCACGAGGTCTACCGAGTTCGCCGTGATCGGAAGCGAACCGTTCGGGTCAATGACAACGTCGACGCCGGTGCCGCTGGTCACGTCCAGGCCGATGTAGGTGGCGACGGGTGGGCAGGTGGCGCGCAGGCTACCGTTCACATCCAGTGAGCCGAGCTCCACGACTGTAGAGTGAGACCGTGCATACGTTTTCAAAAAAAGACCGCCTATAGCAAGCGCGCTGTCGTGCATCGCTCTGGCTCCTAATGCGGCCGCCGCGCTGAATAGGCGCTCATGAGATTAGCAAAAACCTGGGCAAGATTGCCCCTCCACACGTCCAAGATGCATCGCGCGAGCGGTGCAAAGTCAACCTGGATCGGATCATATGTTCCTGCAAATCTCCCTATCCATAGCCGGCCCCAGGTGACCACCATGCCGCAGATCAGTTCTTCTTCGTCGGGTCGACCGATAGCGTTGCCGCCAATCGGGCAAATCGGCTCCGAGGGCGGCTACTTTTCTACCTTCTCCCACGCGCCGATGGCGATAGCGACAGTCTCCCAATCGGGAAAATTGTAATTCGGCGTTCCGCACGCACCATGAAACGAAAAATTGCGACTGCACGATGCCGGCTCTTTTAGATTGGGGCCACTGCCGCCACATTGTGCGCCGTCGGCGGCACTCGACGCCAGTAGAAGAAACGCGATCACGAGCAGCCTACGGCCCATGCGCTATTACATCTAAAGGTTGTGCGGTGTCAATAGGATGATGACCGCGCGGCCGGTGGCAATTTCGACGGCACCGTGCTGGGCAATGCCGGCGGGGCGCAGAACCGGACATTGTCGGCCGGACAGATTCCGCAGCTATCGTTCACGCCGAGTGGCACGATTGGCGGCTCGCAAACATGAGTCAGATCGTGAGTTCGGCGTCTGCACCTAGCGTAATCGGTTTTGGCGCGGGGACGGGCGGAAGCTTCGGTGGCAACATCAACCAGACGTACGCCGCGAACGGCAGTAATTTCACTTTCTCGGGCAGCGCCGGCACAGTCGGGAGTGCCTCGCCGCGCGGTCCCGACGCTGCCTCCTGCCATGGGCATCAACTGCATGATGAGGATCGCCTAAAGCTTGCGCAATATCCAGAGCGCTTCCTCGCCGTGTTCCTGGCCATGCGCGACGGTCAATTTGATCTTCGCCATAGTCACGGCAAGATCAAACATCTCTTTCATCGCCGCAAAGTCCCAGACGTGAAAGTGAATGTTGTGTGCGGCGTGAAAGTGAATGTTGTGCGCGGCCCGTTCGTTCTTTGCGGCGTACCCCTCAACGTCGGCCGCGTGTTCTACGTTCATCGCCCAATCAATATAGTGCTCGTGGCGCGACCATGCCGGTCCTTCCTGAAAGTCGCGCACGATATGCCAGAGTGGGGTGATCTGCCGTGTCACGTCGAATGTAAAGCGCTTGTCGGGTAGTGCGATGTAAGCGATGCCGCCGGAGCGCAAGACGCGACTGATCGTGACCAGAGCGAGAAGCGGATTCTCGACGTGCTCTAGGACGTGGCTAGCGATGACAAAGTCGACGCTGGCGTCGGCGATGCTGTAAAGCGTTTCAAGATCGCCGACCAAGTCCGGTTCTTTGACGCTCGAAACATCCCAATGGATGGCGCGCAGCACATTCCCTGGGGCGCAGTCCACGTACCGCACCCGCGCACCGCGCGGCACCCACAGCGGTGCATGCAGCGCGCCGACCTCGATCCCGTCGCCCCGCAGATATTTGCGGGCGAGCTCGACGCGCACGATTGGCCGGCCCAGTGAGCGGCGCACCGTGGGTGTTAGGAGCCTCCGCACGACCAGTAGCTTCGCTATGCGTCGCGCCGCTGGCATCACGGTTTTCATTCTCCTGCAGGTTCGTACACCGTTAATTGCGCACGGTATGAAGCCCAAAGTTCAACCGGGACAGAAAGAACATGCCCCAGCAAATCCCGCTATCCATAGCCGGCTCCGCCGACGCCTTCGCGACGCGCGTCGCGGCGTTCGGCAAGGCCAAGCTGCGACCAACCCTGGGCATCAACTGCATGATGCGGATTGCCTAGATCGACCGTTTTTGGAGAATCCAGAGCGCCTCGCTCGTCCCGTTCATCTGAGAATGGACGATCGTAAAGCCGAATCTGGCTGCCGCATATCTGAACATCTCATTCATCGCGTCGTAATCCCAGACGTGAAAATGAATGTTCAGGTGCCGCGTGTCAAACTCGGCAACCATCGCTCGGCGCTTGTCGCCCTGCAGTCCGAAGGCATTCGACACCCAATCCTCGTAATGCGCAGCGCGTGACCACTCCGGGCCGTGCTCGTAATCGGTGATCAGATGTTCCAGCGGCGTGAGCGGCCGCTTCCGATCGAAAGAAAAACGCTTGTCAGGCAGCGCGATGAAGGCGATGCCGCTGCGGCGGAGAACGCGGTGAATTGTTTGGAGCGCGCGGAAGGGGTTCTCGACGTGCTCTAAAACATGGTTGGCGATGATGAAATCCGCGCTGTTGTCGTCAATGCCGGCCATGATTTCGATGTCGGCCACAATGTCCGGTGCCGTGGCATGGTCGTAGTGCGTCTTGGCATCAGCCACATCCGCATACTGAACCTTCGCACCGCGCGGCAGATCAACGGCGGCATCGAGCGCGCCAAACTCTATTCCCGAGCCGCGCAGGTACTTGCGCGCCAGTCGCTTGCGAAGACCGCGAATGGTCTCCCTGCCCAAGGCGCGCCGGATAATTTCGCCTGCCGGCGTCGCGTCGATACACGATGCTGCGAGTCTGCGAAGGGGTGATCGTCGCGGCGGGTTGGCTGGATCGGCAAGGCCGCAGCCGCTGCAAATCTCAGCATCATCGCTGATGTCGGCTCCACACCTTGGACAAAGCATTTTTACCGCCCTGTTTGCGGGTTGGAGTCTACCACGCGATCGAGAAACGCATCGGAAAGATAGGCTTCCACAGTCGTCGTCATAGGCTGGCGGCAATGCGCTGCTGCAGGGTCTTAAGCGCGCGCCGGAGCGTGCTGCGCTGTTTGACGATCGCGTAAATTTGCCCGTTGGCGTCGCGCGCGCGCGTTGGCAGGTCGCGCCTGTGAGTGAGGCCGGAATAATGACAGAT
>JASHSE010000283.1 GCA_030036975.1 Xanthobacteraceae bacterium
CGAGAATCTGCGCGACTGCGGCCTGATTGCGGCCGAGCAGCATGATCATGATGACGATGGCGGCAATCGTCAGCGGCACGTTGGTGACAGCGGTGACGCGCTGGTGCCAGAACGTGTCGGTTCCGGAGCGGGCGGCGCCGAAGCCGCGGACCCGGGCGAGCGGCGTGCGGATATGCCGGGGCGCGCTCATTGCGAACCTCCCATGGCCAAAAGCCCGATGACCCAGAGGATGATGGTGATGGCGATCGAGCCGATCAGGTTGGCGGCGGCGAGCCACTCGCGCTCTTGCGGACCGAAGCCGCGGCCGGAATCCCAGATCAGATGCCGGATGCCGCCCAGCATGTGATGGATCACCGACCAGGTGTAGCCGAACAGGATGATGCGGCCGATCCAGGAGCCGGCGAACGCCTGGAACCGGGCATAGCCGTTCGGCCCGGCGGCGGCATTGAGCCACCAGGCCAGCAGGATCGTGCCGAAATAGTTGGCGGCGCCGGTGATGCGATGCACGATCGACATCATCATCGTCAGCATCGGCCGGTAGATCTGCAGATGCGGCGACAGCGGCCGTTGCGTTGCGGCGCGTCCGTCGAGCGAACGTGTTTCGGCCATCAATCCATATCCGTCCGTGAAGTTCAGTCCGTGAAGTCCAGCCGCTTCGTTGCGGCGCCGGCGCGCGGGAGGTGCGGCGTTCCTAGCCAACCCACACGCCAGCCGCAAACCTCAACGGTGCCGCGCGTCGCGCCGGCGGCTTGCAGCATTGATTTCGCCTAATGCGAAAGATTAGTATAATAATGTGCAACGGCAATGGGAATTTCGTAAAGCCTGACTTCGCTGAATCCGAAGGAAGCGACACCTGCGATGCGTTTCGATCTCACCGACCTGAGCCTGTTCCGCCACGTCGCCGAGGCGGGCAGCATCACCCGCGGCGCCGAGCGCGCGCATCTGGCGCTCGCCGCAGCCTCGACGCGCATTCGCAACATGGAGGATGCGCTCGGCGTCGCGCTGTTGACGCGCGGCCGCCAGGGCGTGGTGCCGACCCAGGCCGGCCGCACGCTGCTGCAGCACGCCCGCACGATGCTACGCCAGGCCGAGCGCCTGCACGAGGATCTCGGCGCCTATAGCGGCGGCCTTGCCGGCCAGATTCGCGTGCTGTCGAACACCAATGCGCTCACCGAATTCCTGCCCGAGGCGCTCAGCTCGTTTCTCGCTGCGCACCCGAATGTCAGCGTCGATCTCGAAGAACGGCTCTCCGACGAGATCGTCGGGCTGATCGCCGAGGGCGTCGCCGACCTCGGCATCGTCGCCGGCACAGTGGATGCGGGCGGGCTCGAGACCTATCCGTTCCGCCGCGACCGCTTCGTGCTCGTCGTCGCCCGCGACCATGCGCTGGCGAAATGCGCCAGGATCGGCTTCGAAGACGTGCTCGATCGTGACTTCGTCGGGCTCGACCGCTCCAGCGCGCTGCAGCGCTTCCTGGCCGCCAAGGCGGTGCGTATCGGCCGGCCGCTGCGCTTGCGCGTGCAGCTGCGCAGCTTCGACGCGGTATGCCGGCTGGTCGAGTGCAGGGTCGGCATCGGCATCGTGCCGGAGACCACCGCGCGGCGCGCGATGCGCACCATGGCGATTGCGGTCGTGCCGCTCACCGATCCGTGGGCGGTGCGCGATCTGACGATCTGCATCCGCAACACCAAGGAGCTGCCGCTCTACGGCCGCCAGCTGGTCGAGCATTTGCGCAGCGGCGCCCGGTAGCCGCGCGACTGCACTTCGTATTAGGGTCATGGCGGGGAGAGACGCCCATGACCGCATTCGATTTTTCGCAGGCGCTGGCGCCGGATCTGCCGCCGCCGGCCGCCAAATGGACCGGCTTCGCCAAGTACAATTTCATCGGCGGCCACAATGATTCCGAATTGCTGCCGGTCGATGCGCTGGTCGCCGCCGCCAAGGCGGTGCTCAAGCGCGAGGGCAGAACGCTTGCCACCTACGGCCTCAACAGCGGGCCGCAGGGTTACCGGCCGCTCCGCGAGTTCCTCGCCGCCAAGCTCGAGCGCACCGCCGGCATTGCCTGCACGGCCGACGAAATCCTCATTGTCTCAGGCTCGCTGCAGGCGCTCGATCTCGTCAACGGCATCCTGCTTAAGCGCGGCGACACGGTCATCATCGAGCAGGACACCTATCAGGGCGCGCTGACCCGGCTCGCCCGGCTTGGCGTGCGCGCCGTCGGCATTCCGCTCGATCGCGACGGCATGCGCATGGACGCGCTTGCCGCTGCGCTCGCCGAGCTCAAACGGAGCGCCGTGCGGCCGAAATACATTTACACGGTGCCGACCGTGCAAAATCCGACCGGCACGATCTTGAGCGAAGAGCGGCGCGTCGAGCTGTTGCGGCTCGCCGGCGAATACGGCGTGCCGATTGTCGAGGACGATTGCTATTCGGATTTGATCTGGGACGGCGTGCGGCCGCCGGCACTCTACGCGATGAGCCGAAACGGCGGCGTCATTCACATCGGCTCGTTCTCGAAATCGATCGCGCCGGCGTTGCGGGTCGGCTACATCGTCGCGCCCTGGGACGTGCTGTCGCGCATGCTGCCGCTCAAGGCCGATGCCGGCTCCGGCGCGCTGGAGCAGATGGTATTGGGCGAGTTCTGCCCCGCCCATTTCGACGCGCACCAGCCGGTGCTGCGCCGCGGCTTGCGCAAAAAACTCGACACCCTGATGGATGCACTCAACGAGCAGTTCGGCACCGCGGCCGAGTTCGACGATCCGAAGGGCGGTATTTTCCTCTGGGTCAAGCTGCCTGACGTGGTCGACACCCAGCGCCTTAATGGCGCCGCGCTGGCCGCCGGCGTCGCCATCAATCCGGGCGCCGAATGGTCGACCGACGCAGCGCACGGCAAGAGCCGGATGCGGCTTTGCTTCGCCAATCCGTCGCCCGAGGCGATTCGCGCCGGCGTCGCCACGTTGGCCGAAGTCTGCCGCCGCGAATTCGGCGTGCCCGATCGCATCGCCAACGTGCAGCAGCGGGCGCGGGCGTAATTTTCGTCATTCCGGATTGTCGCGAAGCGGCAAGTCCGGAATCCATATCCCCTGCGCCGGGCTTATGGATTCCGGGCTCCTCGCTTCGCTCGGAACCGGAATGACGGATTCAAAATCCCTTCACCACCTCGCTGACGTGCTCCACTTCCGGCGGCGCCGCGAAGCAGTGGCCGACCAGCTTGCGCCATTCCTGGAAGTCGGGCGAGCCGCGGAAATCCACGGTGTGGTTTTCGACCGTCTCCCAGCTGATGAACAGCCGATAGCGGCTCGGCTTCTCGATCGAGCGCTGGAGCGTCAGGCCTCGGCAGCCCTTGGCGCGGCGGAAAATCGGCGCGGCATTTTTCACGCCGGCCTCGAACTCGGCTTCCAGGCCGGGTTTGACGTCGATCTGGGCAATTTCGGTAATCATGGCGTGCTCCTCACTGCAGCGAATTGTTGCTCTATGCCGATAA
>JASHSE010000284.1 GCA_030036975.1 Xanthobacteraceae bacterium
CTGCCGCGCACGGTGCCGGGCAGAAAATTCGCCGAGCCGACGAAATCGGCGACGAAGCGGTTTTGCGGCTGGCGATAAATCTGCTGCGGCGTGCCGCGCTGGATGATGCGGCCGGCGTCGAACACGGCGATCTCGTCGGACAGGGCCAAAGCTTCCGACTGGTCGTGTGTGACGTAAACCGTGGTGATGCCGAGCGAGCGCTGCAGGCGTTTGAGCTCGAGCCGCATCTGCTCGCGCAGCTTGGCGTCGAGGTTCGACAGCGGCTCGTCGAGCAACAGAATGGCGGGCTCGTGGACGAGGCCGCGGGCGAAGGCGAGCCGCTGCTGCTGGCCGCCGGAGAGTTGCGTCGCCGGCCGCCGCGCCAAGCCGGCGAGCTGCACCATGTCGAGCATGCGCGAGACGCGGTCGGCGATCTCGGCGGCGGAGTATTTTTTGGCGCGCGCCACCCGCAGCGGAAAGGCAACGTTCTCGAACACCGTCATGTGCGGCCAGATGGCGTAGGACTGGAACACCATGCCGATGCCGCGGTCGCTGGCCGGCACGAAAATCCTTTTCGCCGAGTCGAACACGGTGCGATTGCCGATCACGATGCGGCCGGATTGCGGCCGCTCCAGGCCGGCGAGGCAGCGCAAGGTCGTGGTCTTGCCGCAGCCGGACGGGCCAAGGAGCGTGATCAGCTTGCCGGTCTCGACGCCGAGGCTGATGCCGTCGACGGCGCGCACTTCGGTGCCCGACGCGATGAACGACTTTTGCAAATTCTCGATAGCGAACATGCGCGTCAGCCCGTCCGCGCCTTTGTCGCGCCGGCGCGGGTACGTCGTTGCACCAGCGTCTCCAGTGAGCGCAGGCCGGCGACGATGGCAAGCAGCGGAACGATCTGGATGATACCGAGCGCCGCCACCGCGCCATAGCTGCCGCCTTCCTCCCACATGGTCAGGCTGATGGTGCCGAGCACGTTGGTGCCCGGCCCGACCAGAAAGATCGAGGCGCCGAGCTCGCGCACCGAGAGCACGAACACGTAGATCCAGGCCGCGAGCAAAAACGGCAGCAACAGCGGCAGCAGCACGCGCCACAATACTTGCGCAGTGCGCGCGCCGGAAACTTCGGCCACTTCCTCGAGCTCGCGGTGGATTTGCGTGATGCCGCTCGAGGCAAAGCGCATGCCGTAGGGCAGGCACAGCGTCACATAGGCGATGAGCAGGATCCAGATCGTGTCATAGACGCCGACCGGCACCACCAGGTAGGTGAACAGAATGCTGGCGCCGACGATGACGCTTGGGATCGCGATCGGCGCCGAGGCCAGCGCATCGAGGAGCCAGGCGAAGCGCGATGCCGAGCGCCGCGCGATCCAGGCCATCACCAGGGTGAGCGCCACCACCACGGTCGCCGCCATGGCCGACACCAGAACGCTGGTGCGCACCGCGTCGAGAAAGATCGGGTAACGGAGAATGTACTGATAATTCGCCAGCGTCGCCGGCGGCGGCGAGCCCATGAACGGCTGCGACAGATTGCTGAAGAACGACTGCCAGAAGAGCGTGAACAGCGGCAGGCCGAGGATGAGCAGGAAAAGTCCGCCGATCGACAGCGACACCGGCCAGCGCCAGCGGCCGAGTTCGATGCGGGTCGGCATGTAGCCTTTGCCGGTGATGGTGGCGAAGGCTTCGGCGTTGCGCGTGGCACGGCGATAGAAATAGACGGCGACGAGACAAACCACGAGCAGCAAGAGGCTCAGCGCGCTGGCGACGCCGAATTCCGGCGGCGTGTCGATGGTGGCGGCCTGAATCTGCGTGGTGAAGACGTCGATGCGCGCCGGCCGGCCGATGATGCGCGGCACCTCATACGACGACAGCCCCATGATGAACAGCAGCAGTAGGCCGGAGAGAATAGCGGGACGCAGGAGCGGCAGGGTGATTTTCGACAGTACTTGCCGATAGCGGCCCCCGGAGACGAGGCCGGCTTCCTCCATACGCATGTCGAGCGCACGCAACGCCGGCCCGAGCGCCAGATAGGCGAGCGGGAAATAATGGCTGGACAGCGCCCAGATCATGCCGCCCATCGAATAGATGTTGAGCGGCGCGTTGCGCAGCCGGAACGCCGATTTGAGCACCGCGTTGATCCAGCCGATGTTCGGTGAGAGCACGAAAATCCATGCCATGGCCATGAGCAGGCCCGGAACCGCGAACGACAACAGCGCCAGATTGTGAAACAGCGCGCCGCCCGGCGCGTCGGTGCGCTCCACCACCCAGGCGACGAAGCCGCCGATCAAAAGAGTGAGCGCCGCGGTGCCGGCCGCATAGATCAGAGAATTGCCGATCAGCCGCAGAATGCGCTCGCTGGCATAGGCCTCGACGAAATTATCGAGCGTCCAGGCGCCGAAGCCCAGCCCGGTGTCCGCGGTGAACGCGGTGAGCAACAAGGCAGCGACTGGCACCAGCACCAGCCAGACGCCGATCGCGACGCACACGATCAGCAAAAAATTCAGCCGACGCCAGCGGGATGCGCCCAGCGAAAAATTCGCCGATGGCTCGATGGCGACCACGCAAAACTCCGCGCCTCTTTACCCCGCCCCTGCAGGGGGAGGGTCGGCGAGCGAAGCGAGACGGGGTGGGGTCCGGCGGCGCTCCTAAAAACGAACCCCACCCCGATGCGTCGCTTCGCTCCGCATCGACCCTCCCCCTGCAGGGGAGGGTGACATTACTGCCCCTTGAACAGTTCATTGAACTTGCGCTGCCACTTACCTTCTTCTTGGGGCGTCAGCAGCACCGTGACGACTTTCTTCTGGTGCATCGCCTTGACGATTCCGGGTGGATTGGATTCGACGTCGGGCCGGGTCGGGATGCGGCCGAACTTGGCGAGGAACGCTTCGCATTGCTTGCTCAGCATGAAATTCGCCGCGAGCAGAGCCGTATTGGGATGCGGTGCCTTGGCGCTGACGCCAACCGCGCCGAAGAACAGCGCCACCGGATCGAGCGCAAAGGTGTCGATCGGTCCGCCGGCGAGTTTCACGTTCATGGTCAGATTGACATATTGATTCAAGCCGACCCAATACTCACCGGAGCCGACCGAGCGCGCCGCGGCGAGATGGCCGTCGGTCACCACCGGCTTTACCGCCGCGACGATGTCCTCAATGATCCTGGTCGCTTTGTCCGCGCCGTAGAAATCGAACATGGCCTTGAGCCATTCGTTGTCGGTGCCGTCGATCGCGACATGGCCGGCCCATTCCGGGTGCTTGGCGAAATCCTCGTAGGTCTTCGGCAGGTCGGCGGCGCGCACGTGCCGGGTGTTGTAGTCCGGCGCGTTATAGTTGGCATAGACGCCGTACCAGCGCCGCTGCGGGTCGCGGGCTTCCGGCGCAATGTTCTTGGCCTCCGGCGGATCATACTGCAGCAGCTCCTGCGGCGGCATCTTGTTGATGGTCGCGGTCTGCGCGATGTCCCAGGCCTTCTTGTTGGCGCGGTATTCGAGCGTCATGCGCGACATGAGAATCGCGTCGGAGGCGCGGACGTAATCGACCTTGATGCCGGTGGCGTCAGTGAACAATTTCCACAGCGGCAGGCCTTCGCCCTCGTTGGTCGAGGAATAGATGGTCATCTCGCCGCCCTCGGCCTTGGCCGCGGCGAGCAGTTTTTGGTCGAGCCAGGCGTGGTCGGCCGCGGCGGCGGGCGCGACGCAGCACGATGCCAGCACCAGGCCGGCAAAGCCGGCGCGCGTGAGTTCTCGATGCAACAAGGACGCCTCCCGCTTCCGGGGCCGGCGCAGATTACAACACCGCTTTGCACCGGCCGTCGAGCCCCGAACCCGGGCGCGTCGCCGGCGCCGTTGCCGCAGCTGACGCTGCGACCTGCCGACGTGAGACGCGAGCCGGGTGCGGAAGACTACTTCTCGGCGGCGTGCCAGTTCGGCTCGGGCGGCGGTTCGTGCGGCGCAAAGCCGAAGGTGCGCTCGAATCGTTTGGCGTAAGCCGGCCAAACCTGCGGATTGATGACGCGCGACACCGGCTTGCCGTCGAGCGCGTCGAGCATTTGCTCGGCGGCGATCTGGCCCATTTTGGCGCGCGCCTCGCGGGTGACGCCGGCCATGTGCGGCGTGACCATGACGTTGTCGTATTGCATCAGCGGGTGCGCGGCCGGCGGCGGCTCCTTGTCCCAGACATCGAGACCGGCGCCGGCGATCTTCTTGTCGCGCAGCGCCCGTTCCAGCGCCTCCTCGTCGTGAATCGAGCCGCGCGCGGTGGTGATGAAGTAAGCGGTCGGTTGCATCAGCGCGTATTCGCGCGCACCGATCAGCTTGCGGGTTTCGGCGGTCAGCGGGCAATTGATCGAGACGAAGTCGGAACGCCGAAGGAGCTCGTCGAGCGCGACCTTGGTGGCGCCGCGGGCGCGCACGACCTCGGCGTCGAGATACGGGTCGTAGGCCAGCACTGTCATGCGAAACAACGTGCCGGCGAGCTCGGCGACGCGCCGGCCGACGTTGCCGAGCCCGACGATGCCGATGGTCCGGCCAAACGCCTCGCCGCCGATATAGTCGATACGGCGCTCGATCTTGCCGGCGCGCATCGCGCGGTCGCTCTCGCCGACGCGCTTGACCAGGCACAGCATCATGCCGATGACGTGCTCGGCGACCGCTTCGGCGTTGCCGCCCGATTGGTTGACGACGAGGATGCCGCGTTCGGTGCAGGACTTCACGTCGACGGTGTCGTAGCCGGCGCCGTTGGTCGACACGAGCAGCAGATTGGGCGTCCTGTCCAGAAGCTCAGTGCCGGCGTGATAGTGTTTGACCAACTCGTCGCGCGCCGAGCCGGTCTGATAGGCGTGCGCGGCGCCGATGATTTCGAGCGCGGCAGCATCGAAATTTTTTTGCTCCAGCATGTCGAGCCGTATGTCGTCGCGCTTGCCGAGCATCTCGGCAAAGCCCTGCGGCCGATGCGGCGCGACGTAAAACACCCGCTTGCTGTTGACTGCCGTGTTCATTGATGCTTGTCCCCCGTACTGATCGACCCCGGCCGATCCTCGCGCGCTAACGTGGTACGATGCTGGACTGTTGTCAAAAGCCGTTCGGCCGAACCGGGGGGAGCAATGGCAAGGAACGGTCTAATACGAACGCGGCTCAACGTCCGCTCGTCCCCGCGAAAGCGACGCGAAAGCGGGGACCCAGCGAGCTTACCCCGAACTATCGGCCAGCCGCTCTGGATTCCCGCTTGCGCGGGAATGAGCGGGTGTCGCCGCGGGTTGCCGCGCGCTTCGCCGAGCTCAACGTCGAGTCGCGGCAGAACACGCCGGACGAATTTCGCGCCTACGTTGAAGCGCAGATGGAATTGTGGGGCCGCGTGATGAAGCAAGCCAATATCAGGCTTGGAGCACGTTCCGCTGTAATTGAATAAAGCTCCTTCATTCGTCATGGCCGGGCTTGACCCGGCAATCCATGCTGCGTCGAAGCCGCATGGATGCCCGGGTCAAGCCCGGCCATGACGAGAACGTGGTGCTATCCGAGCAAGATATGGTCTAGGCTGACGCCGCGGCTTTTGCGCAACAAATAAATCGCTCGCGGTTGCGCGGCGGCCGGTGGCATCCGGATCAGCGCCGAATTTGCCGCATGTTCAGCCCTCGGCATCGCATTGACAAATAGCCGGTGCGGTGACGCAATTGCCCGACTGTTAGATTTCTCCGTACATTTATCTGTTGCCGCCAATCTGGGAGGACGAGATGAGCTTGATGCGTCGTGTAATCCGCCGCCGGGAGCTGCTTGC
>JASHSE010000285.1 GCA_030036975.1 Xanthobacteraceae bacterium
GGCTGGCTGTCGATCACCACCGTGACGGTGCCGTGCGCGATCCCGGTCGGCACCGCTTTCCAGCCGGCAGCCGCCACGCGGCGTGTGACCTCCTGCGGCAGCGCCGTGGTGGCGACGTCGATCTCGCCGACCGGCAGGTGCAACAGCGCGTTGCGCACCGCGCCGCCCACCGCGCGCGCCTCCTCGCCATCGCGGTCGAGCACGGCAAGAAGCCGCGCCACCGCACCGTGCTTGAGCCACGCCGCCTCGGCAAGCGGTGCGCGCGCCGTCACTGCGTCCGGCCCGGCACGAACTTGCCGTCCTCGATATGCGCCGGCACGTAGGTCGAGCCTGGCGGCGCGCCGGAAAATTGCGCCAGCACCGCGAAGCTGACGATCATCAGCACCAGCGCCGCGATCAGGAGCGCGGTGAGCCGCCGCGGCGCCCACGATTTCTGCTCCAGCACCCCGGCATTGGTCGCGAGCAGAAACGCCGCGTAGAGCACGAACGGCGTGAGGAACAGCCCGATTTCGGTCAAAGCCGGCCGGATCATGCGGCGTAAACCCGCTCGTAGAGATTACGCAGGATACCTGCAGTGATGCCCCAGATGTAGCGCCCGGCGAACGGGGCCGCATAATAATCCCGCGCAATGCCTTTCCAGTCGCGGGTCTTGCGCTGGTAGTTGGCGGGCTCCATCAGAAAGTCGAGCGGCACTTCGAACGCTTCGGCCACCTCGCGCGGATTAAGCGTGAGGGAAAAGCCCGGCTTGACCCGCGCCACGGTCGGCAGGATGCGGAAGCCCGAAAAGGTCAGATAAAGGTCGAGATAGCCGATCGGTTCGACCAGCATCGGCAACAGCCCGACTTCCTCCTTGGCCTCGCGCAACGCGGCGGCGACCGGGCTTTCGTCGTCGGGATCGATCTTGCCGCCCGGAAACGCGATCTGTCCGGCGTGGCTTGTCAATTCGGCCGTGCGCTGGGTGAGCAGCACCGTTGGTGCAGCGCGATCGACGATCGGCACCAGCACGGCGGCAGGTCGTGTGGCGCTCACCCCGGCACGCTCCCACAAACTCGGGTCGAGATCGAGATCGCCGCGGCGAATCCCTTTCGCGTTCGGATCAGTCAGCGCCGGCGGCACGTCGAGCCGCAGCCTTTCTCGCGCGCGTTCGAAGAACGTGTCGGCCGCCGCGTTCCCCGGCGAAATTGCGCTGTGCTCGTTCACGCCAAATCCCTCACCTGATCGGCCGGCGCCATGGCGAAGAAAACACCCATCGACGCCACGCCGAACATCGCCTTGCCGTCGACCTCGCGCTCTTCGCCGAGCTCGACCAGATCGAAAAACAGCGCCCGCGTCACCTTGGCCCACAGATCGCGGCGCACGTGCAGATAAGGTTTGAGACCGCCGGTGCCGGCTTCCGGCTCGAAGCGCAGCGGATGCTCGGGACCGCAGGCAACCCAGTCGTCGACATTGGTGCGGAAGTGCAGCACGCGGCCGGCCGAGGTCTGTTGGACCTGGAGTTCGACGGCGAGAAAAGGTGCGTCATCGACCGCAATGCCGCACTTTTCGACCGGGGTGACCAGAAAATATTTGTCGCCTTCGCGCTTGAGCACCGAGGCGAACAGCTTGACCAGCGCCGGCCGGCCGATCGGGGTTTTGAGATAGAACCAGGTGCCGTCGGCGGCGATGCGCATGTCGAGGTCGCCGCAAAACGGCGGATCCCAGCGCTCGACCGGAGGCAGGCCCTTGGCGCCTGTACCGGCGGCCTGCGTTAGCGCGTCCGTGATCGAGCCGAGCCGCGGCCGCCCTTCCTTCGCCATGGTTTGCCCTGACCCTGCCGCCGGATCTCGACAGTCCGGGGGCCGACTGACCGAGCCTGCTCGCGCGATCGTGAAGAGCGAATGCCGCCTGCGCAGGCCCAAGGCCAAGTTGTGCTTCCTGTAGATGAAAATAGCCGCCCGATCTGCCTTTCCGCAGCTGGCGCATATATTGCATTGCCTAAGAAGGGTGCAAACTTGGGTGCAGTGGGATTGATTCCCACGATGAATGCTGCTCACCCGTGCCTTGCTCCCGCACCGAAGGCAGAGGATGGGGTTAGACAGTTCAAGAGGAGTTGACGATGCCCGCTATCGGCGGAGAGGGATTGGAAAAACTCGAAGACATGATCGTGCGTGCGGCCGAAGCAACCGCGGCGCACGCGCGCGCCGCCAAGGCCGCCATCGGCACCGTGATCTTCGGTCAGGACAAGGTCATCGAGCAGGCGCTGGTCACGATCATGGCGGGCGGCCACGCGCTCCTGATCGGCGTGCCCGGCCTCGCCAAGACCAAGCTGGTCGAGACCACGGGGACCGTGCTCGGGCTCGATGCGCGGCGCATTCAGTTCACGCCCGATCTGATGCCGTCCGACATTTTGGGCACCGAAGTGCTCGAGGAAAGCCAGACCGGCAAGCGCAGCTTCCGTTTCATTTCCGGCCCGGTATTCGCCCAGCTGTTGATGGCGGACGAGATCAACCGCGCCAGCCCGCGCACGCAGTCGGCGCTGCTGCAGGCGATGCAGGAACAGCACGTGACCGTCGCCGGCGCCCGCCACGATCTGCCGAAGCCGTTTCACGTCTTGGCCACGCAGAATCCGCTGGAACAGGAAGGCACCTATCCGCTGCCGGAAGCACAGCTCGACCGCTTCCTGATGGAGATCGACGTCGACTATCCCGACCGCGACGCCGAGCGCAAAATCCTGTTCGACACCACCGGCTCCGAGGAGACGCGGCCGAAGCCGGCGATGACCGCCGACGAATTGTTGGGCGCGCAGCGGCTAGTGCGGCGGCTGCCGGTCGGCGAATCGGTAGTCGAGGCGATCCTGCAGCTGGTGCGCTCGGCGCGGCCGGCGGCTGACAGTCCCGACGCCAAGCTGATCGCCTGGGGACCGAGCCCGCGCGCGAGCCAGGCGTTGATGCTCGCGGTGCGCGCCCGCGCCCTGCTCGATGGGCGCCTTGCACCCTCCATCGACGACGTGCTCGACCTCGCCGAGCCGGTGCTCAAGCATCGCATGGCGCTGACTTTTACCGCGCGCGCCGAAGGCGAGA
The DNA here is from genome assembly GCA_030036975.1 of Xanthobacteraceae bacterium. GTDB lineage: Bacteria > Pseudomonadota > Alphaproteobacteria > Rhizobiales > Xanthobacteraceae > BOG-931. Next base: position 3,060 of record JASHSE010000285.1, read on the forward strand.
GCATGCAGGCGCTGATCGGCCGCCTGAAAGCGCGGATCGGATAGCCAATGGCGGTCGAGCCGAGGCTCAGCAAGCAAGAAGACGCAGCGGTCCGGCGCGCGGTCGGCGCAGGCCAAACGCTCGCCGCCGCCATGCCGCGGCTCATTCTCGAAGCGCGCCGGGTCGCCGCGACCGTGATCCACGGCCTGCATGGCCGCCGCCGCGCCGGGCCGGGCGAAAACTTTTGGCAGTATCGCCGCTTCATCTCCGGCGAGCCGGCCTCGCGCGTCGATTGGCGGCGCTCGGCGCGCGACGATCATCTTTATGTCCGCGAGCACGAATGGGAAGCGGCGCATACCGTGTGGATTTGGCCGGATCGCTCCGCGTCCATGGTCTTTGCCTCGCAGCTCGCGCGCGAAACAAAACTCTACCGCACCCTGGTGCTGGCGCTGGCGCTCGGCGAGGTTTTGGTCGATGGCGGCGAACGCGTCGGCCTGCCCGGTCTGATGCGGCCGACCGGCAGCCGCAACGTAGTCGAGCGCATGGCGCAAGCGATCCTGCACGACCGCACCGAACGCATGAGCCTGCCGCCGAATTTTTCGCCGGCGCCGCTCGCCGAAATCGTGCTGCTGTCCGATTTATGGAGCGACATCGGCGAAGTGCGGCGCATGATCGCGCAGCTCTCCGGCAGCGGCGCGCGCGGCCACGTCGTGCAAATCGTCGATCCGGCCGAAGAAACGTTTCCCTATTGGGGCCGCATTGAATTCATCGAGCCGGAAGGCGGCGGCCGCATCACCGCTGGCCGCGCCGAGACCTGGCGCAGCGATTACACCGCTCGGGTTGCCCGCCATCGCGCCGCGATCCGCGGTGAGACCGACCGGCTCGGCTGGAGTTTCATCATTCACCGCACCGACCGCCCCGCCAGCGAGCTCCTGCTGGCCCTGCACGCGCGCGTCGGCGCCGCCGTAGCCGAGTTCGCGGCGCAGCCGTCAGTCACGCCCGAGTCGAGGGCACCGACATGATCAGCGGATTGCCGCTCGGCTTTGCCGAACCGCTGGTGCTGATCGGCCTGCTGACCCTGCCGGTGCTGTGGTGGCTGTTGCGCATGATTCCGCCGCGGCCGCGGCGCATCGACTTTCCGGCGACGCGGCTGCTGTTCGAGATCGCGCCCCGAGAGGAAACGCCGGCGCGCACGCCGTGGTGGCTCACTCTGCTGCGGTTGACGCTGGCGGCGCTCATCATCGTCGCCGCCGCGGGTCCGCTGTGGCGCCCGCCGCTGGCCGCAACGCAATCGCGGGCGCCGATCGGCATCCTGATCGACGACGGCTGGGCGGCGGCGGCAACCTGGGACGCGCGCGTGCGCACCGCCGACGACATCATTGCGCGCGCCGCCGACGAACGGCGCGCGGTCGCGCTGATCCCGCTGTCCGACGCAACGCGCGACATTTCGCTCGAGCCCGCGGAATCGGCACGCGTGCGGCTGCATCAACTCAAGCCTGTGCCCTACACCGTCGCCCGCGCGGACGCGCTCCCCGCCATCGGGCGCTTCATCAACGCAACGGCGGACCTCGATCTGGTCTGGCTGTCGGACGGCACCGATCTCGGCCATGGCAGCGACTTCGTCAAAGGTTTGGCGCAGACCATCGGGCAAAGACATCCGCTCACCATCGTGTCGGGCGGCGTGCCGGAACCGCGCGCGCTGACCGCGGCGGAGAACGCGGCCGGCGGCTTGAGCGTGAAGGTGCTGCGTGCCAATGCGGGCGCCGCGGCGTCCGGCACGGTCCGCGCGCTCGATCTCAAAAGTCTGTCGCTCGGCGAAGCGCCGTTCGCGTTCAAGGCCGGTGAGCGCGAAACGCAAGCGCGCTTCGACCTGCCGGTGGAAATCCGCAACGACATCGTGCGCCTCGAAATCGCCGGCGACCGTTCCGCCGGCGCAGTGCAGCTTCTCGACAAGCGCTGGCGCCGGCGCACCGTCGGCATCGTTTCGGCCGCCACCGCCGACACCAACGAGCCGCTGCTGTCGTCGAGTTATTATATCCAGCGCGCGCTCTCCCCGTTCGCCGACCTGCGGCTCGCTCAGGGCGAATCGCCGGCCGACGCAATCACGAATTTTCTCGATCAGAGACTGCCGATGCTGGTTCTCGCCGACGTCGGCACCATCGCCGGCGATGCCCACGAGCGGCTGGCGCAATGGGTCGAAAACGGCGGCGTCTTGGTGCGCTTTGCCGGACCGCGCCTTGCCGCCTCCGATGACGATCTCGTCCCGGTCAAATTGCGGCGCGGCGGACGCATTCTCGGCGGCAGTTTGAGCTGGGATAAACCGCAACCGCTCGCCGCCTTCTCCCATGACAGCCCGTTCAACGGCATGGCGGTGCCGAACGACGTCACCGTCACGCGGCAGGTTCTGGCCGAACCCGATGCGACCTTGAGCGACAATACCTGGGCGACGCTGGCCGACGGCACGCCGCTGGTGACGGCGGCGCATCGCGGCAAAGGGCTGATCGTGCTGTTCCACGTCACCGGCGACACGCGCTGGTCCAATCTGCCGCTGTCCGGCACCTTCGTCGAAATGCTCAAACGCGTCGTCGATCTGGCCGGCACGTCCAGCGTGGCAGAGAACGGCGCCGGCACTGAAGCCGGCAGCGCCAAGGCGACCAACGTGCACGAAGCGCTGCCGCCGACGCGCATGCTCGACGGCTTCGGCGCCTTTGCGGCGCCGCCGCCCACCGCGCGGCCGGTGCCGACCGACTTTTCCGGCAGCGCCAATGCCGATCATCCGCCCGGCTTCTATGGGCCGCCGGAAAGCTACTTCGCCGTGAATGCGCTCGCCCCGACCGATCACCTGGCGCCGCTCGATTTCAGCCCGCTCGCCGCCGCGCGCCACGAAGTGTACCGCACCAGCGAACCTTTGGACTTGCGCGGTCCGACCTTCCTCGCCGCGCTCGCGCTGTTGCTGCTCGACACGATCGCCGTGCTGTTCCTCGGCGGCGGCATCCAGCGCCTCATACCGCGGCGGCGCGCTGCCGCGGCGCTGGTCGCCGGCCTTGCCGTTCTCGCCCTCTCGCTCGCTTTTGCGCGCGCACAAAGCCCGAGCGCCGACGTGCCGCCTGCAGCGCTCCAAACGCGGCTCGCTTACGTTGTTACCGGCGACAGCAACGTCGATACCATCAGCAAGGCGGGCCTGTCCGGCCTGACCGCGGTGCTGGGGCAGCGTACCGCGCTTGAGGCCGGCGATCCGATCGGGCTCGACATCGCGCATGACGAGCTGGCGTTTTACCCGCTGATTTATTGGCCGATCGTACCAGGCGCGGAGCGGCCCTCGGCCGACGCGCTCAAGCGCATCGATGCGTACATGAAAAACGGCGGCACGGTTCTGTTCGACACCCGCGACGCGGCGGAGGCGCCGCCCGGGCCGGGCGGCGAGACGCAGAGCCCGGGCATGATCGAGCTGCGCCAAATCCTCTCCTCGCTCGACATCCCCCAGCTCGAGCCGGTGCCGCGCGACCACGTCCTGACCAAGACGTTCTATCTGTTGCGCGACTTTCCCGGCCGCTTTTCCACCGGGCAGCTCTGGGTCGAGGCGCTTCCCGCCAATGAGGACGAGGAGCAGGCAAACCGGCCGGCGCGCGGCGGCGACGGCGTGTCGTCGATCCTCATCACCTCGAACGATCTCGCCGGTGCCTGGGCCATGCAGTCGGACGATCAGCCGATGCTGCCGATGGTCGACGGCGGGCCGCGCCAGCGCGAGATGGCGTTCCGCGCCGGCATCAACATCGTCATGTACACGCTGACCGGCAATTACAAAGCCGACCAGGTGCACGTGCCGTACCTGCTCGAGCGGCTGGGGCAATAGGAGGCGCCGTGCATCTCGGTATCGCATTCGCCCCGCTGGTCCAGCCGCAAATTCTCTGGGCAGCCATTGCTGCAGCCGTGATCCTGGCGCTGCTGTTGTTCGCCTCGCGCAGCCGCGGCGCCGTGATCCGCACCTTGGCGCTGGCGCTCATCGTGCTTGCGCTGTCCAACCCGTCGCTGACGCGCGAGGACCGCCAGCCGCTGAGCTCGGTCGTCGTGGTCGTGGTCGACAAGAGCGCCAGCCAGAACTTCGGCGACCGCACCCAACAGACCGAAGCGGCGCGCGCGGCGTTGGTCGAACGATTGCACCGCATCCCGGGCCTCGAAGTGCGTGTCATCGAGGCCGGACAATCCAACGGCGAAACCGACGGCACGCGGCTGTTCTCGGCGCTCGGCTCGACGCTTGCCGATGTGCCGCCCGACCGCGTCGCCGGCGTCGTCATGATCACCGACGGCCGCGTCCATGACGTGCCGGCGAACGCCAGCGCGCTCGGCTTTGCCGCACCAATCCATGCGCTGATCACCGGGCACAAGAACGAGCGCGACCGCCGCATTGCGCTCCTTGCCGCGCCGCGTTTCGGCATCGTCGGCCAGTCGCAGACCATCGGCTATCGCGTGGAGGACCACGGCGCTCACGAAACCTCCGCCGAGGTCACGGTGCGGCGCGACGGCGAGGTTTTGGAGAAAGACAATGTCCCGGTCGGCGTGCCGCAAAACGTCGCGGTGCCGATCACCCATGGCGGCGCCAACATCGTCGAGATCGAGGCGGCGCCGTTGCCTGGCGGCGAGCTGACGCCGGTCAACAACCGCGCCGTGGTGTCGATCGACGGCGTGCGCGACAAGCTGCGCGTGCTCTTGGTATCCGGCGAGCCCAATCCGGGCGAGCGCACCTGGCGCAACATTCTCAAATCCGATCCGTCGGTC
>JASHSE010000033.1 GCA_030036975.1 Xanthobacteraceae bacterium
TTGACCTCGCAATGCGCGGGCAGCGGCGCGCCGTCGACGGTGACGACGAGACCATCGATCGTGCGCCTGCCCTCGTAGAGCTTCATGCGCCGAACTCCGCCGGCGCCACGACGAAGAACGCCACGACACGCTCCTCCCCGAGCGTCCCCGTTGCTAAGACGGTACTGCCGGCCGCCACAGCGATCAAGCGCAGGGGGCTTTGCGGGGCGGGCCCGGCACGATCTCCTCACCTTTGAGGGTCCGGCGCAAAATGGCGGCCGTAATGTCAGACCTTTGCGAGCCGGCGAGCGAGCGGGCGGACTCCGGCGATGAAGCGCAAAGTTCCGGGCCTGGCGAGGGTTCGCGCGAAATCACCGGCCGCGTTCCGGCCTTCGGCAGGTGCGCTTAGTCTTACTGCGTCAAAAGTTCGGATTGCCCATCAAGATGCTGCCGGAAACACGGCGCTCATGGACCTGCCCTCTCCCCTTGCGGGAGGGCGACACGGCAGTTCAACAACAAAAGTGGGTGAGGGGCCGCGGCCGCAACCCCTCACCGAGCCGAGTTTGTTGCGCGGCTTGCGTCGCCCTCTCCCGCAAGGGGAGAGGGCGCTATAATGCGCGCCGCGCTTTCTGACGCAGTAAGATTAGAGCATGATGAAGTTAAGTTGATTTAGTCCATCGTCATTGCGAGTTCCGCACCGGCCTTTCGGCCGGCCTGATTGTATGAAAGTTTGTTCTGTAAGAGGCGGCTGATGTGGAATTTCATTTTTCACTTTCTTCCTAGGAGGGGCAACTGGATTGTTTCGCGGAGCTTGTCATCGGGCCGGCCACTTCGGGCCGGACCCGTTGGCGGCCCGAAAATTTTGTTCCTGGTGTCCTATGAATATTTGTAGGAATGACGGGAATTCATACGCCCTCAGCGGGAAGAGTAATTTGTTTTCTCGCTGAGGTCTGATCCTGCAAGCCAAGCGCGCCGACTTCCGGCTTGGGCATTAGCACTTCCGTCAGCGTCTTGAGGAGCGGAGCGTACTGTCTGAGGTCGAGGCCGACGCGCGCGAAGATGCCCGATTTGTTTTCAGGCAGCTTCGGCAGGCCCTCGCGAATGATTTCCATTTCGGCGGTGACGACCTGTGCCGGTACGGCCATTACGCCGAGGCCTGCGATGACGCCGGAGAGCCGCGCGGAGTAGTCGGGCGCGGAAAAGGACACGAAGAAATGCATCCCGCTTTCGCGAAGCAATTTGCCCGCGACCCGATCGCCGGCCGTTCCCGGCCAGCCGATCAGTGGAATCCGCCCGCCGGGCGAAAGCTTCAGACGCGGCGACTTCACCCAAACCAGTTGCTCGGTCCAGCGGGCGACGGCGTCGCGCTGCGGGCCGATCGTGGAGCACAGATAGGCGACATCCAGCGCTCCCGTGTCGAGGTCGCCGATCAGGCGTTCGGTGCGGTCGCAGCGGAAGCCGACATGTTCGTTCGGCGCGCTCGCGGAGCAGCGCGCGAAGATTTCCATATGCCGCTGGTGCCCGAGCCACACCGGAAATCCGATCATGAAACGGCGCGGCCCGGCATTCGGCCCGGCCAAGGCGAGAAGCTCGTCGTTGATGGCGATCAGCCGCCGGGCGGATTGCAGTATCATCGCCCCGCGGTCGGTCAGCATCATGTTGCCGGACCCTTTGGCGAAGATATTCCCGCCGAGGAGCTGACCGAGCCTTGCGATCTGCGCGCTGACCGCGGGCTGCGTCAGGTCGAGCGCGTCGGCCGCCCGGGTGAAGCTGCCGGACTCGACGATGGTGACCAGCGCCCGGAGCAGTTCAATCGGTATATTCCTCTTCTCGTGCCGTCGATGCATGTCGCGCTCTATTCGGTCCGCCCGGCAGGCGACCTCTCAAGAAGATCCCTCGCCGATGCGCGCCGTCACAGGCCGGCTCCAGTGATCTCGCGGACGAGCGCACGGGTGTCCGGATCGATCGCGACCATGCGCGCGACGATCCGTTGGAGATCGGCGCCCGGCCGCGGATTCACGTCGAACTTGCTCGCGCGGCAATCCGCGAGAAATTGCTGGTCCTTCATGGTGTCATCAAACGCCCTCCGCAGCGTGGCGAGGACATCCGGCGCAAGACCGGGAGGGGCCGCGTAGGCCCGCCCGATCGAGGAGTTATTGATAAAGAAGGCAAGCACGTCGCGCTCGGCCCTGGTCTTGCCGAGCTCGATACTCGCGGGCACGTCCGGCAGGTCCGGGCTGCGCGTGAAACCCTGGTAGAAGAAGATGCGGATCAATTTGTTCTTGAGCCAATCCGGCCGTGAGGCCCGCAAGACCGGCAGCGAACTCATCGCCGCTTCGACCTCGCCGCGCTGCATCGCGAGGTTCGCGTCGTTGCTGCCCTGATAGCCCTTGACGAGCTTCCAGCGCGCGCCGACGACGGCGGTCAGGAGGCGCGCAAAAGTTTCGACCGGACCGGCGACCGCCAGGATCGTCTGCCGCTTTTTCAGATCCTCGATGGTGTAGACCGGCACGGTGTGCCAGACATACATGACCTCGTTGCTCGGCGCGATGCTGCCGATCCAGCCGAACCGCGCGGCGTCGTAGTCAATGCCCTCGATGCCCTGCACCTGATACTCGGTGATGTAGGGAAGGAGCGCCCCAAGCGCGGTGCCGTCCCGGGGCGCCGTATTGTAGAGGAAGTTGGCGTTCGTGACCCCGTGCGCAGCGGGCATGTCGGACACGATAACGGCGGGGTGACCCGGAATGTGCTCGCCGAGATGCCGCGCCACGATGCGGGCGTTGAGATCGAAGCCGCCGCCCGGCGCGGCGCCGACGTAAATGGTGATGGTCTTGCCCTGAAAGAACAGGTTCGGCTCGGCGTGAATAAGGGCCGGACGGCAGGCCAGCGCTACGACGAGCGTAACAGCGAGCGAGAGTCTCGACACCACTCTCATGAGGCAACACCAAGCCGACGTGCATGATCC
>JASHSE010000286.1 GCA_030036975.1 Xanthobacteraceae bacterium
ACGGCGCGCTTGAGATTGAGCTCGACGACGCCGACACGGATATTGGTGCCGCCGATGTCGACGGCGAGAATCGCATCGTGGGCCTCGAACATCCAAACCGGCGCCAGGTGCACGGCGCCGATCAGTCCGGCTTGGTCGGGGTCGCGACCGATGGTGGTGACTTCGAGCTTGACGTTTTCCGCCTTGAGCAGCACGGAAGCGCGGCCGATCGCCAGTTCACCGACGCGGCTGCCGGAAAAGCCGCCGCCGGCGACCAGGCGCTCCATATCCTTCCAGCCTTTGAGTTTGAGGAAGCGCTGCGTCACCAGCGCCAGCTCCTGGGCAAAATCCTCGATGGCGCCTTGTACGATGCCGGCGGCTTCGTGGTCGCCGCCAATCAGAACTTCGTCGAGCCGCTTCTTCGGGAGGGCCCTGCTCGCCTCGTCGCCGAACGGATCCAAGCCGATCTTGCGCAACGGCTTGCGCCATTGCTCGAGGAAGTCGCGGAACGCGGCCTTGCTGGCGCGGTCGCCGACAAAACCCTCGTCGTCCTTGAGCGCGACGTTGTAGCTCTCGACCTCGACGTCGGGCAGCCGTGCGCTGCCGTGCGCCGAAAGCGCGGGCCTTGTCGCTATTTGGTCGGACATTGAATTGACTTCCGAGTGCTGGCCTGACAACGGCCGTCAACAGGAAAGGTTTCCATCCCGACGCGAGCGCCCCGGCGCGCCTTGCGGAACTTCAGGCACTCCTCCGCGTTAAGCTGCCGACCGGTGTTATGCGTGCGTGCGTCCGTGCGTGTCGTATAGCCGACAAGAATTTGGATCGATTCTTTGAAAGCGCTCCGAGCCCATCACCCTGCGCACCGTCCGGCGTCCGACGCGGAACGGCGCATCCACCGGCGCGTGGCGCGTTATGACCGCAGCCACCAGCGTGGCGCCGCCGCGCCGTTAAGGCCTCCCGGATGGCTGATTGGCCGCGTCCGCGCGGCCGACGATCTGCCGTTGCGGCCGCGCGCCTTCGTGTTCGACGTCGAGGGCACGCTGGTCGATACGGTGCTGCCGACGCTGCAATGCTGGAGCGAAACGCTGGCCGAAATCGGCGTGACGGCGAGCATCGCCGACCTGCACCCCTATTCGGGCATGGACGGCAAGCGCATGCTGCGTCACTTCGTCAGGAAGCACGACCCGAAGCTGCTTGCGCACATCGCCGAACTGCACAGCGAGCGCTATCGCATCCGCTACCTGCCGCAGGTGCGGCCGTTTCCTGGGCTGCGCCGGCTGTTCAGTGCAATCAAGAGCGCCGAGGCCAAGATCGCGCTGGCGACCACCTGCAATAAAGACGACTTGGCTCGTTACCGGGCCATCATGGAGGTCGACGATCTGATCGACGTGGCGTGCTGCGGCGACGACGTGAGGCGGGAGAAGCCGGCACCGGACATCGTGGCGCTCGCCGCCAGAAGATTGCGCTTACCGCCGGCGCAGGTCGCCATGGTGGGCGACACGCCCTATGACGCCGAAGCCGCCCGCGCCGCCGGGCTGGCGCCGGTCGGCTTGCAGAGCGGCCATTTTTCGCGATCCGATTTGCAGGATGGCGGCTGTGCCGCGGTGTTTTTCGATCTGCTGGCGCTGGCGCAGAAGCTGGAAGAGCGCGCTCCGGCTGCGGCGGTGGCCGAAGCCGGAGCTGTACTCGCTGTCAGATCACATACTGCCGCAACGGCGGATAGCCGTTGAAGCCGACCGACGAGTAGGTCGCCGTATAGGCGCCGGCCGCCTCGATCAAGACCTTGTCGCCGATGGCAAGCGACACCGGCAGCGGGTACGGCGTCTTCTCGTACAGCACGTCGACGGAGTCGCAGGTCGGCCCGGCGATGACGCAGGGCGCGGTCTCGTCGCGATCGCGCGGCGTGCGGATCGGATAGCGGATCGACTCGTCGATGGTTTCGGCGAGGCCGTGGAATTTGCCGATGTCGAGATAGACCCAGCGCACCTCGTCCTCGGGCGAGCGCTTGGCGATCAGCACCACTTCGGCCTGGATGATGCCGGCGTTGCCAACCAGGCCCCGGCCCGGCTCGACGATGGTCTCCGGCACTGCGTTACCGAAATGCTTGCGCAGCGAGCGGAAAATCGCCTTGCCGTAGGATTCGAGCTTCGGCGTCTTGCGCACGTAGCGCGCCGGAAAACCGCCGCCGAGATTGACCATGGCGAGCGCGATGCCGCGCTCGGCGCAGGCGCGGAACACCGACGCCGTCGAGGCGAGCGCGCGGTCCCAGGCCTCGATGTTGTGCTGCTGCGAGCCGACGTGGAACGAGACGCCGTACGGCGCGAGACCGCGCTTGTGCGCCAGTTCCAGAATATCAGCCGCATAGGCCGGCTCACAGCCGAACTTGCGCGACAGCGGCCATTCCGAGCCGGAGCCGTCGCAATGGATGCGGCAAATCACCCGGCTGCCCGGCGCGGCGCGGGCGACTTTCTCGACCTCGGCCTCGCAGTCGATCGCAAACAGGGTGACGCCAAGCTTGGCGGCGGCAGCGATCTCCGACTCTTTTTTGATGGTGTTGCCGTAGGAGATGCGCTCGGGCGTCGCGCCTGCGGCCAACACGGCCTCGGTCTCGCTGATCGAAGCGACATCGAAGCAGCAGCGCAGTTCGGCCAACAGCCGGAGAATCTCAGGCGCCGGATTGGCCTTCACCGCATAGTACACTTTGGTGTCGGGCAGCGCGCGGGCGAAGCCCAGATAATTGTCGCGCACCACGTCGAGATCGACGACGAGGCACGGTCCATCCTGCGGACGATGCTTGAGAAATTCGCGGATGCGCGTGGTCATGGACCCAGCTCCCCTATCCGGCCGACGGCGTAGCCGCCGAGGTGAACCTCCTGCGAGCGCGCGGGTTCCGCATCGTGCGGAGCCACTGGCATCGCGGTTGTTGCTGCCTTGGTCCGGATGAGGGAGATCCCGTTCCGCACTGTTGGCAAAGAAGGACAAGCCCTTTCGGTGTCCCCGGCATTCGCGCCGGCAGTAACCAAAAGAGCCCTTCCGTCGTTGCTTTAAGCCGCGTCGCCAGTGGAGAGCTGGCATCGCCGGTTCGCCTCCGGCTGCCGGTCGCGGGAGCAAGGAAGTAGTGTCTCTTCCTTAGGCGGCTGTCCGGCCTCTTGTCCGGATGCCCACCGACCGACACACGGCCACAGGCACGTGCGAAATTGGGCAAGTCCGCAAATAATCTATTCAGCCGCGGCGTGCAAGCTTTTTAGTTTTAAGAAAACGTAA
>JASHSE010000287.1 GCA_030036975.1 Xanthobacteraceae bacterium
GAGCCGACGGGATGGCGTTTGATCCAACCGCTCTGTTTGCTCCCCTCGGATTCGATGCTTTCTTCCGCGAGCACTGGGAGCGTAAGCCCCTTCACCTGTCGCGCGGCGACGCTCACTACTACGATGGCGTTCTCACCAACACGGATTTGGAAAGCATTATTTCTTCTGCGGACTTGCGTTATCCCGCGATCCAGCTCGCCAGAAACGGCTCCTATCTTCCCGCGGAGGCCTACACCAAGAATATCAAGCACGGCAGCGAGTCATTCAACGGTGTCCCCGATGTTCGGCAAATTCAGTCCGAATACCGCGCCGGCGCGACCGTGGTGTTGCCGGCGCTGCAGCGGACCTGGCCGCCGCTCCACCAACTGTGCGCGGCCCTGGAGGAAGAATTCAGCCATCCGGTCCACGCCAACGCCTATCTCACGCCGGGCGACTCGCCCGGCTTCACGCCGCACTACGACACGCATGAGGTCCTGGTCCTGCAAATCGCCGGTACCAAGCGCTGGCGCGTCTTCCCGCCGCCGCGGCCGCTGCCGCACCGCAGCCAACCCTTCATGCCGATCGGTTACGTTTTGCCGCCACCGCTTCTCGAACTCGAGCTGAACCCCGGCGATCTTCTGTATCTGCCGCGAGGCTATGTGCATGCCGCCCATACCTCGCATGAGCACTCCGCGCACATCACCGTCGGCATAACGGTCTACACCTGGATCGATCTCATTGCCGAGCTTGCCAACGCCGGCAAGGAGATACCCGCACTGCGTGCCGCTTTGCCGCCCGGCTTTGCCAGGCGCGAGGAACTCAAAACAACGCTGCGGCAGAACCTCAGCCAATGCCTAGATCAACTGCGCGATACCAGCCTCGGCGAGCGGCTGGTCGAAGGATTTTTGCAGAAGCTCAGGGCTGCCCGGCCTCCACCGCAAGAAGCGTTCAATGCGGATGTGCGGGTGATCGGATTGCAAACGCGGCTGAAGACGCCTGACGCAGGCAGCTATCGCATCTCGATCGACCAACGCGGCATCGTCATGGAGTTTGCCGGCAAGAAGTTCGTCCTTCCCGAGAAAATCCGGGTAACGATCGACGAGATGTGCAGAAAACAATCATTTCGGCCAGCAGAACTTTCCGGTCCGCTCGACAACGAGGGCAAGCTCACCCTGGCGCGGTATCTGCACGACGAACGCTTCCTGACCCTGGCCAACTGACCGCAGCGGGACGCGCGCTTGATCCAACCGCAGCGCATCGGCCGCCACCTCCGCATCGACGAATTCGGCTATGTCAAACCGGACGTCGCGCTCGATCAGATTGGAGCTGTTTGGAAGCCCCTTGTTGCGTTCGTAAGTGACGCCTTGAGGCGCCGGCCGGGCGTCGGTTCGGTCTATCTCCGCGGCTCGATCCCACGGGGGTTGGCGATCGAAAACGTCTCCGACGCGGATTTTATCTACTTTTCCGAGACCAATTTCGATCCGGCCGATATCGAATTGGCAGACGCCGCCGCTGCAAAGTTCCCCTTTGCGAGCGGCGTTGAGCTTTTCCGCCTCGACCGCGCGGCGTTCGATGAAATCCGTCCCCGGCAGAAGCGCCCGTATTTCCACATGCTGCTCAAGACCCAATGTCTGTTCCTTGCCGGCGAAGACGTCGCCAGGGACATCGCGCCGTTCCGCATCGGCCCCGACATGGTCAGTCATGTTTTTTCGCTGCAAAGCGATTTCGCGCGATTGCCAAGGTTGCTGCAGGCAGGCCACTACGGCGGCGTCGAACAGTCGATGCACCGATGGTTTTCGCGAAGAATTGTACGGTCCGGATTTGAGATCACGATGGATCGATGTCATCGCTTTACGCGCGATCTTTATCTCTGCTACGAGCAATTTGCCGAGTTTTATTCAGAGCGGTCCGAGCAAATGTTTCGTGTACTGGTCAATTGCCTCAACGGCGGCGAGAGCCCGCTGCAATACGGCGAACTCGTTGCATTTCTGGCCGGCCAGAGCGTGCGTCTCGTTGCCATGGTGCCTGGACCATAAGGCTACCAATTTCGCTGGGGCAACCCTATCGCGTATGATGCACGTGCGTATGCGCATGGCGCCGCGCGCGCGCGCCGCCATGCGCGTGAATTTCGCTGCCTTCCTTGACCGGGATCGCCAATAGCCGGCCGTAGCGCACCCCGCGCTCGGCTATCACCCGGTCGGCGACGGTCTGAACGTCGCGATTGCGGCCCTTGAGGATCGCCACTTCCAGGCAACTCTCATGATCGAGGTGCACGTGCATGGTCGCCAACGCGACATCGTGGTGCTCGTGGAAAGAGTGCACGAGCCGGCTGCCGAGTTGCCGCGCGGCATGGTCGTAAACATAAACCAGCGCTCCGACGCAATCATGCCCGCCGCTCACGCTCTGCATGGCCTGGGCGAGCCCGGCCCGCGCCAAGTCCCTGATGGCCTCGGAGCGGTTCTGGTAGCCGCGCGTTTCAATGATTCGGTCGACGTCCGTCATGAGGTCGTCGTCGACGGTGATGGTGATGCGTTGCATGAACAGCTTCCTTTCGGTTTTCGAGCAGCGCACTTGGCGCTGTGACGGTATTCCTGACCGCCAATGACGATGTGAGTCAAAATGCGGCGGGAAACGCAGCCTTGCGCACCGCGGCGGTCGACGCCTGGCAGACCAGGGTGAGACGCGCGGTCATCGTGCGGCGGACAAACCGGGCTTATGCGCGTACCCTGCCGGCTGCGCGTACCCTGCCGGCCGCCAAGACTCGCTCCGCCGATGCCCCGAACAACACACCGAGCGTCGCCCACAAGATGCATTGCGCGCCCAGCGATGCCATTCGGAATTTCCACAGCACCACGGCCGGGAACTGCTGCGGCACCTCGTTGACGGCCGGCAGCAGAAAGCCGGCAATCACCACGATGACGAGGTAATACCCCGCAACGATGAAGTTCGCGTTCCAGTCGCCGAAACGGACAATCAACAAGCGCCGCAACGCGAAGGCGCCGATCATCGCCGCGATGGAAATCGCGATCATGATGAAATAGAGCGCGGTGCGCATCTTGATAGTTGCCGGGTCGCCGATCGACGGCGGATTGGCCGGATATTTCAAATTCGGCACCAAATAGATGGCGACAAAGCCGACCGCCGCGAGCATGAGCGATACCGCTTGCGGCGTGAGCAGGCCGGACACGCGTCCATAGGCGAATGCGAAAACAAGGCCGAACAGTCCGCCGAACGCCGTGCAGTACACCATCACGGCCGTGAACAGGCCAATGCCGGCTTGCACCTGCCGGCTGACGAGTTCGGGTTGTCCTTGTACCGCCACGCCCTTAGCCCGCTCGGCGGCCTCTTTTGCGAGGTCCATTTGCGTCTCGAAGGCGATCGCGATGTCGACCTGCGGCTCGCCGTAGACTTTCAAAAAGCCGAACGTGAGCAAGCCGGCGAGGATGCCGGTCAGCATCCCGCGCACGAGAAGCGTCCGGACCATGTGATGATACCCCTTTAGTGGCAGGGGAAACCGAGCAGATGCCGCCCGTCGTGCACGAATTCGTGCACGTACATGCCGCTGATAAGCGAGGTTGCGCCTTCCTCGGCACCGACGAAGTAGATCGCCAGGAGCAGAATAAGCCCGGCGAAAATCGCCCAAGGCAGCAGTTCGCGAACCGGAATGACCGGGACCGGGAACGCCGGGACGAACGTCGTGCTGGTCATGATCATCTCCTGGGATTACGCGTCCCGCTCGAGTGCGCCGATCACGAAGGAGGTCTGGCTTTACAGCGGCGCGACCGCGCCGGAATCGCACCGGCTTCTGCGCTCCGTGATGACTACGCGCAGCATAGGTAGGCGTACACCGCGCTGTCAACGAAGGGATGTCGGTGCGATTCCGTGATGCACACGCCGTTGCGGTCGAATCACGCGACCATCGCGGTTGCGACAGCGGCTCGACATGCGTCCGGAGGCAGCGACGGCGCCGACAGGTTCAGACCGGCGGCGACGAGCCGCGAGCCTGGAAAGCGCCAACTTATGCCGAGCTCTTCGCCTGCCACTGCGTCGGCGCCGGCAACATGCCAGCGGCATTCGAGCGCGCCGGTTGCGGTCTCGTGCCATCGGCACACCAGCCTGCGGCGCTGACGCAAGGGCTCCCGCAGCACCGCAAAGCGGCGCCGTCGCTGATTATCGTTGGCGGGAAATACCGCCGCGGCCGCATCGGCTTGGCGGCTTTGGCCGAAGACGTGCATACGCGTGAGTTTTGCGAACATGGCTCACCTTCCTCCCGCCGGCCGCGGCCGGCGAGCGCAACGTCCGCTCAGTTGTGGACGCTCCTGCTCACGCTCTTCGGTCCGCGGCGATCCATGATGTAACGTGGCACTGCGGCTCCGACCGACGCGGAGCCCACGGCTGCTATTGTCCATTTTGCCTTGTGCTCTCCTGCGCCGCCGGACCAGCTGCCTCGACAGGCCGGCCAGCGTCCGCTATATACCGTACCCCCTATCCTATGCAGAGAGGCGCTGTCAACCCGTGTCGCACACCAAGCACGACAAGCTGAAACTGCTCAACCGAGTCCGCCGCGTGCGCGGCCAGATCGAGGCGGTGGAACGCGCGCTCGACGAGGAGAAAGGCTGCGCCACGGTGCTGCATCTGATCGTCGCGGCGCGCGGCGCCATGAACAGCCTGATGACCGAGGTGATCGAGGACCATATCAGGCTGCACGTCGTCGATCCGGCCAAGGATTCCGAACGCACGCGCGGCGCCGAAGAGCTGATCGAGGCCGTGCAGGCCTATTTGAAATAGTAACCCGCCGCGGGCGACGCGGGGAAGCAGCCAATGGTGCATGATTCCGCGAACAATCGCGCCCACGATGCTGCCGGCGCCCACAGCCACGTCTTTCTCGGCGAAGGCCACGCGACCAACGAGCGCCGCACCTGGATGGTGATCGCGCTCTGCAGCTTCATGATGATCGCCGAAATCGTCGGCGGCCTGTTGTTCGGCTCGATCGCGCTCATCGCCGACGGGCTGCACATGTCGACCCACGCCAGTGCGCTGCTGCTGGCGGCGCTTGCCTACAGCTACGCGCGGCGCCATGCCGAGGATGCGCGCTTCTCGTTCGGCACCGGCAAGCTCGGCGACCTCGCCGGCTTCACCAGCGCCATCGTGCTCGCCATGATCGCGCTCTTGATCGGCTACGAGGCGGCGACCCGCTTCATCTGGCCCGTTCAGATCCACTTCAACGAGGCCATTCCGATCGCCGCGCTCGGCCTCGTGGTCAACGTCGCCAGCGTTCTTTTGCTCAGCGGCGGAACCGCGCAAGATCATGGTCACGCGCATGCCGGACAGTTCGGCCTCGGTCATCATCACGCGCACGACCATGACCATGCGATCGAAACGATCGCGCACGATCACGACCATGACCATGCGCACGAGCACGCACACCGCACCACACAACGCGACAACAATATGCGCTCAGCGATCGTTCACGTGCTGGCGGATGCAGGGGTTTCGGTTCTGGTCATCATCGGGCTGTCGTTCGGCCGCTGGCTCGGCCTGGCCTGGATGGACCCGCTGGTCGGCCTGTTCGGCGCCATCGTCATTGCCGCCTGGTCGTACAGCCTGATCCGCGACACCGGCGCCATCCTGCTCGACATGAATCCCGATCGCGGCATGGCGGAGCGCATGCGCGCCGCCATCGAGGCCGACGGCGACCGGCTCACCGACCTGCACCTGTGGCGGCTCGGGCCCGGCCATTTGGGCGCGATCGTTTCGGTGACCACGCGCCGGCAGCGCGGCGCCGACTATTATCAATCGCTGCTGCGTCGCTTCCGCGCCCTGTCACACGTCACGGTGCAGGTGCAGCCGCATCAGTGAAGGCTTTTTTGCGCGGGCGCCGGCACGCGCCGCGCAGTTCCATTTACCAAGGCAGCGAAGCGGCTGCGTCAAAACAACGCGTCTCGCCGTGGCGCGCCGCTTCGCCGGCGGCAGATGGACTTGCCGGCCTAACGACATCCGCTAGACTGCCGGCGAGGCGTCCCTCGCCCGCGACGGCCGCTGCTGCTAACTGCATACGAATAGTCGAAAACAAGGGAGGATTCCTGAAATGGGCAAGCTTGAGAGGCGCGTCGTTGCCGCGCCAAGACTGGCATGGCTCGCGGCCGGCGCCGCGCTTGCGCTCTGCCTCGCCGCGCCCGCGCACGCGCAATCCAACGCGCCGATCAAGATCGGCGTCATCGCCGAGGCGCAGTCGGTCGCCGGCTCCTCGATTCCGCAGGCCGCGCAGCTCGCCGCCGACGAGATCAACGCCGCCGGCGGCGTCAACGGCCGCAAGATCCAGATCATCTCCTACGACAATCACTCCTCCGCCGCCGAGTCGGTGCGCGCCTTTCAGCGCGCCGCGACCGAGGATCACGTCAACGCCGTGATCGCCAGCTACATCAGCGAGGTCGTGCTGGCGCTCGAGCCGTGGACCGGCCGGCTGAAGATGGTGACGGTGACGCCGGGCGCCGCTTCCGACGTCATTACCCAGAACATCGCCAAGGACTACGACCACCTGAAATACATGTTCCACGGTTATGCGACCTCGACCAGCATCGCCGACTCGGTCTGCGCTCCGGCGAAGGACCTGCTGGTCGATCAGCTGCACATGAAGACGGCCGTGGTCATGAGCGAGGACGCGGCCTGGACCACGCCGCTCGACGCCGAATACTTGAAGTGCCTGCCGCAAATCGGGCTCAAGGTGGTCGACCACATCCGCTTCTCGCCCGATACCACCGACTTCACGCCGATCTTCAACAAGATCGAAGGTGAGAAACCCGACGTGATCATCACCGGCATTTCGCACGTCGGCACGCAGCCGACGGTGCAATGGAAGCAGCAGGAAGTGCCGATTCCGATGTTCGGCATCTCATCGCAGGCGACCAACTCGACGTTCTGGAACGACACCAACGGCGCCACTGACGGAGTGCTGTTTCAAACCTATTCCGGCCCCGGCGTTGCGGTGACGCCGAAGACCCTGCCGTTCGTCGCGGCGTTCCAGAAGAAGTACGGCAACCTGCCGTCCTATTGCGGCTATACCGCGTACGATCAGGTCTATTACATCGTCGACGCGATCAAGCGGGCCGGCTCGACCGATCCGGACAAGCTCGTCGCCGCGATGGAAAAGACGGATTGGGTCGGTACCATCGGCCGCGAGCAGTTCAAGGGCAAGGACTCGCCCAATCCGCACGCGCTCAAGATCGGCCCGGATACCATCACCGGCCTGATGCTGCAGTGGCAGGACGGCAAGCAGGTCACCCTGTGGCCGAAAAAAGTCGCCAACGGCACGATGAAGTTCCCGAAGTTTCTCAAGATCGGCGCGGCCAACTGACGAGGGAAGAAGGCCGCGATCAGTAAATCTCCCCGCCCGCACGCGCGCGCGGGGAGTTTTCTTGTACGGCAAGCGTGGTTGGACCGATGCTGTTCTGGCAAATCCTGATCGACGGCTTTGCGATCAGCTCGCTTTACGCCCTCGGCGCCACCGGCTTTGCCCTGATCTTCGGCGTCTCCGGCGTGCTCAACCTGTCGCATGGCGCGCTGATGGTGGCGGCCGTGGTGGCAGCCTGGGCCGCCGGCAACGATCTGCACGCCGGGCCGTACTCCGGCGCGGCGCTCGGCGTGGCGGTCGGCTTTGCCGCCTCGCTGGTCACTTATTTCCTCATCGTGCGGCCGCTGCAGACGACGCGCAAGATTCGCGAAGAGGAAAAGGAGATCTTCATCCTCACGGCGACGCTGTTGTGGGGCATCATGATTTCCGAGCTGATCGCCTATCTCTACACCAACAACGCCAAGACCGTGGCGCCGATCGTGGAAGGCGTCGTCTCGATCGCCGGCGTGCGCACGC
>JASHSE010000288.1 GCA_030036975.1 Xanthobacteraceae bacterium
CGGGCAGCGCCGCGTCGGCCATCGCCGCGTAGCCTTCCGCGGTCGGATGCACCGCGCCGCCATAGACGGCGCTATAGACCCCCCACAGCGCATCGTGAATGTCGGTCGGCTTCAAGGCGGCCGGAATACCTTCCGGATAGGTCATGGCCGTGAAGTAGCTGTCGTTTGCGGTCCTGATCCAGCGCCCCCGCGACGCATAGGGCAGATAGTCGCTGGCCGGATACGAGCAGGCCAGCGGGTCCTCGGCGGCGGCGACCAGATTGCTGACGAAGCTCGTGCCGTTGGGCGAAAAACAATCGCGGTCGAACACCGGATCGTCCGGCGCGTGCACGCACATGCCGTGCTTCTCGAATTCGGCCTGGTGCGAATCGACGAACGTCATGCGGTCCTTGAGCGGATCGCGGCAGATTTGGTTGCCGTCGCAGGTCGCCAGCGCCTTCAGTGCCGGAAGGAACTTTTGGTCGACGAATTCGGCTGCCGCGCGCAGCCGCCCGGCGTCGGCACCAAAGGCCGGGTGGACGTCGAGACCGTCGCGGCCGCCGGGACAGGGCTTGTTCGGCGCCTGCATGGCCGGATTGGCGTACGACACGTAAACCACGCGCGCCAGATCGCCATCCACGAAGGGTTTGAGCGCGCCGCGCAGCCGCGCAAATTCGCCCGGCAGGCGCTGATCCAGCGCGCGTTGGGAGTCCTGCACGCTGACGATGCCGCCGCCGCGGCCCAGAATCACGCGTTCGGTCGTCGCGTCGACGATGACGTTGCCGACCAGCGCAGCGAAGCTCACGTCATTGGCGCCGATGGTGAGCAGCACCAGATCAATCATACGCTGCGGCTGCACGCGGTGCGCGGCAGCCATCAGGTCTTTCAATTCTGAAAGCTGCGCCGGCGAACTGCCGGGACAGCTGTCGATGCCGACGACCCCCGGGCAATCGTCGGTCATCTGGCTGCCGAACATGCCGGCGTCGATCGACGCGCCGGTGCAGGCAAGCGGCAAAAACGTCACCGCGAGATGTGGCTGTTCCACCGCGAGCGCGAGCGCGGTGCGCAGCTGATAAGAGTACAGCGAGCGATGGCAGGCCGGGCTCATCCAGCGCGCGCCGTGCAGCGCCCAGTCCTTGGCGGCGCTCTCGCTCGCCGGGCCGTTTTCGCATGAGTGGTCGCCGACAAAGCCGGCGCGGCTCGGCCGAAAATATTGCGTGCCGGTGCCGAGGCGGCGAAAGCAGAAGCTGCCTTCAAGCTGCACCGCGCGATCCGGATCGCCTTCGCCGGCCGCAATGGAATCGCCGAGGCCCGCGATCAGCACGTCGCGGACCGCGATCTCGGTCGCGACGCGTTGCGCGGTGCCGTCGCCGAGCGGAATATCGACCGTGGCGACGGTGGTCCGGCCGTAGCGCACGCGCAGCTTGACCTCGGTGTCGCAGGCAGCGGTCGTTTGTCGCAGCGGGCCGTCGCCGTCATCGAAGGTCCACGCGCAGGTGGCGTCGGCCGGCACCGGGCCGGAGATGGCGACACCGATCGGATGATCGCGCGGCGCCAGATAGTTTTCGTTGACGCCGTCGCGCTCGCAGGTTTGCAAAAGCTTGCCGAAATTGTCGACGCAGAGGTGGCTGACCACGTCTTTAGCCCAGCCCAAGCCGCCGCTGTCGCGCTCGAGCCGCCGCTCGGCGGCGAGCACGCCGTCGCCGCGGCTGGCCGCGACCTGGCGCAGAAAATCGGCTTCGTTGCGGAACAGGCGAAAGCGGTTCTTCACCTCCCAGACGATGTGAAAATTGCCGGTATCGGCAAGCTGCGCCAGCGCCGCGTCGAGCGGCGCAATAATGAGGAACGCGGCGAGAACGACCGAAAAGAGACGCATGGCCTGTTGCGGAAGCAGGGTTAACGGCGAACCTTTAGCACAGGCGTTGCGGCAGAAATGTGAGGCCAAGCGCAGCCCAAAGTGTTGCCCAAAAGCCGCGGCCGAGCGCTTCCGGGCGCCTAAGCGGGGCGGCTTCCGTGACATTCATCCTGCGTTCACGTTGGCTCTGACACTTTCCGCGGGTTTCAAGAGCCCAGATCCCACCGCAATAAAGCCTCTCCGGGGTCGCGTTGCCACCTGTTGCCGTTTGGTCACCATGCTTGACGTAACGCAATCTCCCGGCCTGGCTTTCGACCTTGCGCCGGCGCCGCCCGCGGTCGATGGCGGCGTGGCGCCGCGCCGCGCCGCGTTTGGCCGCCGTACGATCGCTGTTCTGTTCGTCGCGCTGCTGGCGATGACGTCGATTCCGATCCTTTTGCATCCGCTGCCGCCGTTGTCCGACTACATCAATCATCTGGCGCGCATGCACGTCATCGCCGCGATCAACAGCGATCCCGATCTGGCGCGCTATTACGAGATCGACTGGCAGGTCATTCCCAACCTGATGATGGATTTGATCGTGCCGCAATTCGAGCGGCTGATGAATGTTTACCTCGCCGGGCAGGTCTATACGCTTCTGAGCTTCGTGCTGATCGTGTCGGGGACGCTGGCGCTGCACCGCCGGCTGTTCGGGCGCTGGTCGCCGTTGCCGCTGTTCGCTTTTGTGCTGCTCTACAACAACGTCTTTCTGGTCGGCACGATGAACTACGTCTTCGGCATCGGGCTGATGCTGTGGGCCGTCACGGCGTGGATTGCGTTGCGCGAGCGCAGCTTTTTGTTGCGGCTGCCGGTTTCGACCCTGTTCGTGCTGGCATTGTTCTTCTGCCATCTGTTTTCGCTCGGGGTTTACGGCTTGGCGCTGCTGGCGTTCGAGCTGCATCGGCTGTGGACGTCGTACGCGCGGCTGCGCGGCTCCTCGCCTGCTGCGGCGCGCCGCCGATTGCCAGGGCTGCTGGCCGACTTCGTCGCCACCGGCGTGCCGTTCCTGCCGGTGCTGCCGCTCCTGATGATGAGTCCGACCTGGGGGCTGTGGCAGGGCCTGTCCTGGGAGCTTCCCGGCAAGATCGACGGCCTGGTCTACGTGATCGAGGTGTATTCGCATTCGGTCGCGCTGTTGCTGATCGGCATTGTCGCGTTGCTCGTCGGCTGGGCGCTGCGCGACCGCGCGCTGTCGTTCCACGCCTTCGGCATCGCGGTGTTGGCGGTCGGTGGCGTCATCTATCTGGCGCTGCCGCGCATGCTGTTCGACACCTACATGGCCGACCAGCGCCTGCCGATCTCGCTCGCCTTCATCCTGCTTGCCTGCGTCGACGTCGACCTGCGCCAGCGTAACGTGCGGCGCGGTTTGACGATCGCGCTGTTGGCGCTGGTCGCCATCCGGGTATCCGAGGTCGAAGACAAATGGCAGCAATTGTCGCGCGGCATCGACTCGTTCCGGCAGTCGGTGCAGCTTATCAATCGCGGCGCCAAGGTCATGGTGGCCTATGCGGATGCCGACGACGGCAGCGCATTGGAAGATTACGGCCTGGTCCATGCCGATTGCATCGCGCTGATCGAGCGCTCGGCGCTGGTGACGACCGAATTCACTGTGGTCGGCAAGCAGGTCCTGCACGCCCGGCCCGAATTTCGCAGCCGCGTCGACACGCTCGACGGCACGCCGCCGGTGATCGACGATCTGGTAGACGTTGCCGACAGCTCCAGTTCAGGCGCCGGCCATTACTGGGGCCATTGGACGGCGGATTACGATTATCTCTACGTGCTCTTCACCGACGACGATTTCGAAAATCCAGATCCGGCCAATCTCGAGCCGATCTTCAAGGGCCGACGCTTCATGCTCTATCGCATCCAGCATTCGCAAATCACGACGGCGAGCAAGGCGATCAAGTAAGCGGCTAGTTGGCGGCTCGCCCCCATCGCTTTTCTATCGGTCGAACGCGGTTTCCGCGTCGTCGACCTCGATGCCGAAATGGTCGAGCCGGCCTTTCGCCCGGCGCGGCGCGGATTGATGCTGAGCCCGACATAGCCGTCGCCGACCGCCTGGGCGAGCGCGGCACGCGTCTTGTCCGACGTGCGCATGCCGAACACCGCCTGGTAGAGCAACGCCGACTCAGCGTAGTTTTCGCTGACGATGGCGACGGTACATTGAACTTTCCGCCACTTTGGCGGAAGCCGCTTGTGGGAGGCAGTCATCATGGATCGACAGATCGCGACGCGCTGTTGCATCGCCGGCGGCGGACCGGCGGGCGTGATGCTCGGCTACCTGTTGGCGCGTGCCGGGGTCGAAGTCGTGGTGCTGGAAAAGCACGGCGATTTCTTTCG
>JASHSE010000289.1 GCA_030036975.1 Xanthobacteraceae bacterium
CATAAGGTTTTCACTTATCACCAAGTAACTCACACTCCTATGGGGCATTCAGCCCCAGTCGACGCCCTACGAGTTCGTTGGAGAGAAAGCCGCAAGGGCACCTATTCTTACTTATTTGTATTTGGAAAACAACCATTAAGGGAGGTCGTGACGTGTCCCGCTACCCAGCAACCACTATAACCTTTCCCCTGGTCGGCAGGAACGAGACTACTGCGCCACAACGTCGCGCGGCGCAGCCTCGATGTTGAAGGCGGCGGCGAACAGGGCGCGGGTGTAGTCGGTCTTCGGGTTGCGGAACAGCTCGGCGGCGTCGCCGGATTCGACGATTTTGCCGGCGCGCATCACCAGCAAGCGGCTCGCCAAAGCCGCGACCACCCGCAAGTCGTGCGAGATGAACAGATAGGTGAGGTTGCGGCGCTTCTGCAGGTCGCGGAACAGATCGACCATCTGGCACTGGATCAGCATATCGAGCGCGCTGGTCGGCTCGTCGAGCACCACGAAGGTCGGCTCCAGCACGATGGCGCGCGCCACCGCGATGCGCTGGCGCTGGCCGCCGGAAAATTCGTGGGGAAAGCGGAAGCGCGTCTCGGGATCGAGCCCGACGTCGGTCAGCGCGCCGATGACGCGCGCGTCGCGTTCGCGCTCCGGCATCGCCCGATGATGCACCTTGAGGCCTTCCTTGATGATCTCGGCGACCGAAAGCCGCGGCGACAGCGAGCCGTAGGGGTCCTGAAACACGACCTGCATGTCGCGGCGGAACGGCCGCATTTGTTTGAAGC
Organism: Xanthobacteraceae bacterium; assembly: GCA_030036975.1. Taxonomy (GTDB): domain Bacteria; phylum Pseudomonadota; class Alphaproteobacteria; order Rhizobiales; family Xanthobacteraceae; genus BOG-931. The sequence goes on from JASHSE010000289.1 coordinate 780, forward strand.
GCAGGCCCTGCAGCGTGTTGCCCATGAACACGATCGGCCCGTCGGATGAGATGAGGCGAAGCAGCGCCAGTCCGAGCGTGGTCTTGCCGGACCCGGATTCGCCGACCACGCCGAGCGTCTCGCCCCTGCGCAGCGTGACCGACACGCCGTCCACCGCCTTGACGTGGCCGACGGTCTTGCGCAGCACGCCGCGCCTGATCGGAAACCAGACTTTCAGGTCTTTGGTCTCGAGAATGAGCGGCGCGGCGGGTTGCGGCGGCGCCGGATCGGGCTTCGGCTCGGCGGCGAGCAGCGCGCGCGTGTAGGGATGCGCCGGCGCGGTAAACACCCGCTCGACCTCGCCCTGCTCGACGATGCGGCCTGCCTTCATGACGCAGACCCGCTGCGCGATCTTGCGCACGATGCCGAGGTCGTGGGTGATGAACAGAAGCGACATGCCGAGCCGCTTCTGAATGTCCTTGAGCAGCGCGATGATCTGCGCCTGCACGGTGACGTCGAGCGCGGTGGTCGGCTCGTCGGCGATCAACAGGTCGGGTTCGTTGGCGAGCGCCATGGCGATCATGACGCGCTGGCGCTGGCCGCCGGACAATTGATGCGGATAGGCTTTGAGGCGGCTGGCCGGATCGGGGATGCCGACCTGCTCCAGCACTTCGAGGGTGCGGGCGCGTGCCGGCGCGCCGGTGAGGCCGCGATGGAGGAGCAGAACTTCGCCGATCTGCTTCTCGATCGTGTGCAGCGGGTTGAGCGAGCTCAACGGTTCCTGAAAGATGATGGTGATGTCGTCGCCGCGCACGCGCTGCATGTCGCGCTCGGAGAGTTTCAGGAGGTCGCGGCCCTTGAACGCGATGCTGCCGCCGGGATGGCGCGCCGCCGGATAGGGCAGCAGCCTCAAGATCGATAGCGCGGTGACCGATTTGCCGGAGCCCGACTCGCCGACCAGCGCCACGGCCTCGCCCTTGCCGATGCCGAACGAGACGCGGTCGACCGCGAGTGTCTCGCGGCCGCCGGCGCGGAACGCCACGGAAAGGTCGCGGATGGCGAGCAGCGGATCGGGCATCAATTCGCCGTCCGTACGTCGCTCAACGCATGGGGGCCAAAGCCCACTACGCGCAGCCCTATGGTCTTGGGCATCCGGCGATCGTCCGTGATGATCGCCGTGCAGCCGGCGTGCATCGCCGTCGCACAGTGGATGGCGTCGGGCAGCTTCAATCCCGGCCGCCCGACCCGTAACAAGGCAGATCGGACAAGCATGTCCCGCGTCACCGGTCGCACCTCCATGTTCGGACCATCGTTTATGAGCTGTTTGTACGCTTCGACCAACGCGTCATCGCCGTCCGCGGCAGGCCCAGGAATGAGTTCGGCGAGCGTCAATTCGCTGGTGACGCCGCGAATTTCACCCTGTTCGATTGCCGACAGAATCCAAAAAGCGTGATCCGAACGCGCTCCCGCCGATTCGTACGCCGCGATGAAAACGTTGGTATCGAGGTACACCTTGGTGGCGCCCTCGCTCATCGTCGGCTCCACTCGTCGCGCAACGCATCGACGTGGTCGTTGACTTCGTCAAGCGTCCGGAATCGATGGCGCCGCAGCTGCTTAAAGCGTGTGAATTGCCCGGCCCCATGCGCAATTCCGGGCGCCGCGGCGGCGTCAGGCTCAGCTGCAAAGGGCAGGCCTTGTTCGGCGAGGCCGGCTCTTTCGCCTTCGCGCGCGTGCAGCCGCGCCAGCACATCGGCGGTGATCTCCGGATGGCCGCGCTCGGCGCCGGCGCGAATAATATCGCGCCAGTACTCGGCCGGAATTTTGCCGCGCCGCTTGATCTCCGAAGCGGTCGAGACGCCAACCGCAAGAATACGGGCCATGGCCGTGGTTCCGCCCATGAGATCGAAGACGTCTGCAACGCATTTTATGGCACGATCGGCAGTCATCGGTGTCCTTTATACATGTTATATGTTACATTAGACATTTAAAATGTAATATGAGACATATAAATTGTCAACGCCCTCACGCAAACGTCTTGCGCGGATCGAAGGCGTCGCGCACCGCTTCGCCGATGAAGATGAAAAGCGAAAGCATGATTGCCACGGCAAAGAAGCCGGTCAGCCCGAGCCACGGCGCCTGCACGTTGGCTTTGCCCTGCGACAACAATTCGCCGAGCGACGGGTCGCCGGCCGGCAGGCCGAAGCCGAGGAAGTCGAGCGCGGTGAGCGTCATCACCGAGGACGACATGATGAACGGCAGCATGGTCATGGTGGCGACCATGGCGTTCGGCAGCAGGTGCCGGAACATGATCACGGCATTCGAGACGCCGAGCGCGCGCGCCGCCATAATGTATTCGAAATTGCGGCCGCGCAGGAACTCGGCGCGAACGAGGCCGACGAGGCGGGTCCAGGAGAACAAGAGCAAAATGCCAAGCAGCACGAAGAAGCCGGGCGCCAGCACCGAGGAGATGATCAGGAGCAGATAAAGCTCCGGGACCGAGGTCCAGATTTCGATGAAGCGCTGGAACAACAGGTCGGTCCAGCCGCCGAAAAAGCCCTGCACCGCGCCGGCGGCGACGCCGATCAGCGAGGAGACCGCGGTGAGAATGAGCCCGAACAAAACCGAGATGCGGAAGCCGTAGATCAGGCGCGCCAGCACGTCGCGGCCGATGTCGTCGGTGCCGAGCCAGTTGTATTCGAGGCTGCCGCATTGGCCGTAACCGTTCTTGGCGGCGAACGCGCAATCCTTGGCGTCGAGCAGCCAGGTCGGCTTGGACGGAAACGGCGACGGCGGCCGACTGACGATGGTGTCGTAGGAAAACGGAATCGGCGGCCAGATCTGCACGGCATGGCGTTTGGCCAAATAGGCTTGCAGGTGCGGGTCGCGATAATCGGCCGCGGTGCCGAACACGTCGCCGAAATCGGTGTCCGGATAGGTGACGAAAACCGGAAAATAGCTCTTGCCGTCGACGCGAAGGTAGATCGGTCTGTCGTTGGCGATGAACTCGGCGCCGAGCGAGATCACGAACAACACGAGAAAGATCCACAGCGACCAGTAGCCGCGCTTGTTGGCTTTGAAATTGCGCCAGCGCCGGGCGTTGAGCGGCGACAGCTCGAAACCGCGCGGCGGGCCGGCGACGCCGAGCGGCCCGGCCGGCTCGATGTCGGGCGCCAGATCCGGTGCCGCCGGCGCTTGCGCGGCCGGCGCGACGATGTCGTCGGTGCGCAGCTTGACGTCCACCTCAGACCTCCCGCGTCGCGAAATCGATGCGCGGATCGATCCACGTATAGGTGAGGTCGGAGATCAGCGTCACCACCAGGCCGATCAGCCCGAAAATGTAGATGTTGGCGAACACCACCGGATAGTCGCGGTTGAGCACGCTCTCGAAGCTGAGCAGCCCGAGCCCCTCGATCGAGAAGATCGTCTCGATCAACAGCGCGCCGGCAAAGAAGGCGCTGACGAAAGCCGAGGGAAATCCCGCCACCACGAGCAGCATGGCGTTGCGGAAGATGTGGCCGTACAGCACCTTGCGCTCGGAGCAGCCTTTGGCGCGCGCGGTCAGCACGTATTGCTTGCGCAGCTCCTCGAGAAAGCAGTTTTTGGTGAGCAGCGTCATGGTGGCGAACGCGGCAAGGCCCATCGATATGATCGGCAAGGTCAGATGCCAGAAGTAATCGAGGATTTTCTGCCACCACGGAAAGTGCGACCAGCCGTCGGAAGTCAGCCCGCGCAGCGGAAAGATGTGCCAGAACGAGCCGCCGGCAAACAGGATGATCAACAAAATGGCGAACAGGAATCCGGGTATGGCATAGCCGACGACGACGGCGCTCGACGTCCAGACGTCGAAGCTGGTGCCGTCGCGCACCGCCTTGCGGATGCCGAGCGGGATCGAGATCAGGTACGACAACAGCGTCATCCAGACGCCGAGCGAGATCGATACCGGCAACCTTTCCTTGATGAGCTGCAGCACGCTGACGTCGCGGAAATAGCTGTTGCCGAAGTCGAAGCGGATGTAGTTCCACAGCATGATGAAAAAGCGCTGGTAGGCCGGCTTGTCGAAGCCGAACTGCTTTTCGAGCTGCTTGATGAAGGCCGGATCGAGGCCCTGCGCGCCGCGGTATTTGGCGGTGATGTCGCCGGCGGCGCCGGGCCGGGTCAGGGCGCGGGCGCCGAAATCGTCGCCGGGCGAGCCGGAAATGCGCGAGGTCGCGCCGGTGTCGGTGCCGGACAGCTGCGCGATGACGCGCTCGACCGGGCCGCCCGGCGCGAATTGCACGACCACGAACGACACCAGCATGATGCCGAAGATGGTCGGGATCATGAACAAGAGGCGGCGGATGATGTAAGCGGCCATATCATCTGCTTTGCGTTTAGTCCGTCACCCTGAGGTGCTCGGCCGAAGGCCGAGCCTCGAAGGGCGACGGCCCGGGCCGATCATCCTTCGAGGCTCGCTTCGCTCGCACCTCAGGATGACGGCTCCTTAGTTTATCAGTTTATCCCGTCGTCTTGATCTTCGCCGCCTTGGCGGCGTCGTACCACCAGGTGTCCGGAATGCCGCGGAAGTAGCGCGGCTGCGCCGGCGGGCGGCCGAATACGTTCCAGTAGGCGATCCAGTGGTTCGGCTTATACCATTGCGGGATCCAGTAGCGGCCGGCGCGGAACACGCGGTCGAGCGCGCGGCAGGCGGCGACCAGGGCCGGCCGCGTGTCAGCGGCGATCGCGGCCTCGATCAGGGCATCGACCACCGGGTCGGCAATGCCGGCGAGATTGTTCGAGCCTTTCAGCGCGGCGGCCTGCGCGGAAAAGAACGAGCGCAGCGAGTCGCCGGGCGTCGCCGAGAAGCTGAGCCGGTCGGTCGTGATGTCGAAATCGAAATCGTCGAGCCGCGCGCGGTATTGCACCGGATCGACCAGCCGGATGTTGGCGGCAATGCCGAGGATGCCGAGATTTTTGATCAACGCCAGGTGATGCGGCTCGAACGTCGGCTCGTCGAGTAGAAACTCGATCGTGATCGGCTCGCCGTTCGGCAGCGTGCGCTTGCCGTTATCGATCGTGCAGCCTGCCGCTTGCAAAAGCTCCACCGCCTTGCGCAGCTGCGCCCGGTCATTCCCGGAGCCGTCGCTGACCGGCGGCACGTAGGGCGCGCCGAACACCTCGTCGGCAACGCGGCCGCGGAACGGTTCGAGCAGCGTGAGCTCGGCCGCGCCCGGCTTGCCTTCCGCCATCATGTTGGAGTTCTGGAACACCGACACGGTGCGGTCGTAGCAGCCGTACATGATGGTCTTGTTGGTCCACTCGAAATCGAAGGCGTCGCCGAGCGCCTCGCGCAGGCGCGGATCGGCGAATTTCGGCCGCCGCGTGTTGATGAACCAGCCCTGCGCGCCGGACGGCGTATCGTCCGCAATGGTATCGAGCTTGACGCGGCCGTCTTTGACCGCCGGAAACCCGTAGCGCGTCTTCCAGGTGCGCGACGT
>JASHSE010000290.1 GCA_030036975.1 Xanthobacteraceae bacterium
AGATCGTCGTCACCCGCACACGCCTTGATTCGGCCGAGCCTATATCGGTGCGTCATGCCGGCTTCAAGGCTCCGATCCGGCAGTGCCGGAGGCGCGCGCCAGGGCTTGAGTATAGAGGTAATAAATTCCTATCATAATCGTGAAAAGTCTGGCGCCCGCCGGGCCGCCCAACGGAGACAACTTTCGGATGCTCACTCACGCCCAAGTCTGGTTGGCCGTCGATCGGCTGGCGGCGCGCGCCGGCCTTTCAGCCTCGGGGCTGGCGAAGCGCGCCGGTCTCGACCCGACCACGTTCAACAAATCCAAGCGCGTCACGCCGGCCGGCCGCGCCCGCTGGCCGTCTACTGAATCGATCGCCAAGGCGCTGGCGGCGACCGCCACGCCGGTCGATGTTTTTGTCGGCCTGATCGAGCAGCCTGGCGGCGCCGCGCCGCGCGCGGTACCGTTGATCGGCTTCGCCCAGGCCGACGCCGGCGGCTATTTCGATGACGGCGGTTTTCCGGCGGGCGAAGGCTGGGACGAGTTCGCGTTTCCGGCGCTCAACGACGAGCACGCCTACGCGCTCGAAATCTCCGGCCAATCGATGGAGCCAGCCTATCGCGACGGCGACGTCATCGTGGTGTCGCCGTCGGCGCCGATCCGCCGCGGCGACCGCGTCGTGGTCCGCACCCGCGCCGGCGAGGTCATGGCCAAGGAACTGCGGCGCCAGACCGCCAAGACATTGGAGCTGAAATCACTCAACGCCCAGCACGCCGACCGCACGCTCGCGGCCGCCGACGTGCTGTGGCTGGCGCGCATCGTGTGGGCGAGCCAGTAGCGCGGGGAGGAATCGTTCACGCCGACCTTGCCAGTGCGCCGTCGATCATATCGATCGTGTTCCCCACGCCGTAGGCGGCGACGAACGAGCCGAAGCGCGGGCCTTTCTCCTGGCCGAGCAGCACCTGATAGAGCATGTTGAACCAGTCGAGCGCGACCCCGGGCTTGCCGTCCTTGGCTTTTTTGTTGTGGTCCAAAAACGGCTCGCGGCGGCCGACTTCGTAGACGACGTTCTGAATCTGCTCGGCCGGCGCCTCGGCCGGCAGCTGGGAGAGCGCGTCGCGCAGGTCGATGAGCGCGGCGCGCTCGGCGGCCGTCGGTTCGCGAAATTTTTTGGCCGGCCGCACGAAGTCGTGGAAATAATGGATCGCGTATTCGACGAGCTTCGCCAACTGCGGATGGCTTTGCGGCGTCACACCCGGCCGGTAGCGCCCGATAAAACCCCAGAGCGTGTCGGCGTTCTCCGCGTTCGACGCTGTGACGAGCGACCGCAGCATGGCGAACGAGATCGGATTATCGGCCGCCGCCGGCGCGCCGGCATGGATGTGCCAGACCGGATTGGCGAGGCGATCGCGCACGCCCTGACGCGCGTAGGCTTCGAGCAATTGCTGATACTCGTCGACCTGCCGCGGGATCACGTCGAAATAGAGCCGCTTGGCCGCCTTCGGCTCGCGATACATGAACAGCGACAGGCTTTCGGGGCTGGCGTAGCGCAGCCATTCCTCGATGGTCAGCCCGTTGCCTTTGCTCTTGGAGATTTTCTGACCGTTCTCGTCGAGAAACAGTTCGTAGTTAAAGCCTTCGGGCGGCGTGCCGCCGAGCGTGCGGCAGATTTTCGCCGACAGCTTCACTGAGTCGATCAAATCCTTGCCGGCCATCTCATAGTCGACGCCGAGCGCGACCCAGCGCATGGCCCAATCCGGCTTCCATTGCAGCTTGCAGCGGCCGCCGATCACGAGCGTGGTCACGCGCTCGCCGCTGTCGGGATCGTCGTAGGTGATGCTGCCGGCCTTGGCGTCGTGCGCGACGACCGGCACCTGGAGCACGATGCCGGTCGTTGGCGAGATCGGCAGGAACGGCGAGTAGGTCTGCGCCCGTTCTTCACGCAGCGACGGCAGCATAACGGCCATCACTTGATCGAAGCGTTCGAGCACTTTGCGCAGCGCGGCGTCGAACCGGCCGGATGTATAGCACTCCGTCGCCGACAGGAACTCATAGTCGAAGCCGAACTGATCGAGAAAGGCGCACAGCCGCGCGTTGTTGTGCGCGGCAAAGCTTTCATGCGTGCCGAACGGGTCGGGAATCCGGGACAGCGGTTTGCCGAGATGCTGCGCGACCATCTCCTTGTCGGGGATGTTGTCGGGCACCTTGCGTAAGCCGTCCATGTCATCGGAGAATGCGATCAGCCGCGTCTTGATTTTGTCCTCGGTGAGCACCCGAAACGCGTGGCGCACCATCGAGGTGCGCGCGACCTCGCCGAACGTGCCGATATGCGGCAAGCCGGACGGCCCGTAGCCGGTCTCGAAGATGACCTCGTCCTTCGCTGTCCGCTGCAGCCGCGCAACGATCTTGCGCGCCTCCTCGAACGGCCAGGCGTGCGATTGCTCGGCCGCTTCGCGCAGGCTCGGCGAAAGCTCGGTAGTGGCGGCAGACATCGTCATCTCTTGTACGCACGGACACTAGGAAGCGACGCGCGCCGCGTCAAACAGGTTCCCGATGTCGTTTAAGAGAAAGCGCGTCGTTCGCTCCCGGCAACGCCACGCGCGCTGAAGGCTTTCAAAACGGACTGATCGGAAAGTAGCGCAGCCACAGGTCGGTAAAACTGCCCTTCTCCCATTGCCGGAACAGCGCCCAGTTCAGGGCCTGACGCAGCACGTCGTTGCCGCGCTTTACGGCAATGCCGACGCCCTCGCCGAAAAACCGGCTGTCGAGAAACGGGCCGCCGCGGAAGGCGCAGCAGCCGGCAGAGTCGGTGCCGTTGAGCCAGAACGAGAGCGCCACACCGTCGCCGAACAAAAGATCGACCTCCTTGTTCTTCAGCGCGGCGCGCGCCGCGGCGGCGTTGGGATACGAACGCAGTTCGGCCTGGGTGAACATCTGCTTGAGGTACGCTTCATGCGCGGTGCCGGCGACCACGGCGATCTTTTTGCCGGCCACCAGTTCGGGCAGCACGTCGCCGATTGCGCTGTCGGCTCGCGCCACGAAGCGTGCCGGCGTGCGGTAATACGGGTCGGTGAAATCGGCGCGTTTGCGGGTTTCGGCATTCGCGGCGATCGAGGCAATGACCGCATCGCCGAGATTGCCGTCGAGCGCGTCAAGCAGCGTCGCGAACGGCCGCGCCTGGATGGTGCAGGGCACTTTGATCTCGGCGCAGACGAGGCGAGCGAGATCGACATTGAAGCCGGCGGGATTGCCGTCCGGTCCCGCGTAGTCGAACGGCGGGTAATCGAGATCAGTGAGAAAGCGAATGCTCTGCAGGCGCGACAAATCGGGTCGTTCCGGGCGCCGGCGCGGATCCCAAAAACCGGGTACGACCACGGTGCGTCGCGCCGCGGCACCAACCTGCGCAGCTCCCGACGAGAATGCGACGGTCAGCACGAGCGCACAGAGTGACCCCGCGACCGCACCGGTCAGCGAGCGAAATCGGCGAGACGTTGCCATGCGGTTGATCATGGGCCGCGTTTCCGGCAACGATTTGTGCAGCGCCGCGGATGGCCCCACCTACCGGGAGCATGGCGAGGAGTCGAGGTGAGGATGACACTGTGCCTCATACGCGGAGGCATCGCCCGGCTCAAACCTGTGTCGCGAAGCCGACACAAGACGCTGCAGCCGGGGGTTGTAGCGCCGCCACCTCAGTCGCAGCGAGTTACCAGCTATCGGCGAGCGCCGGCGAGGCTATTTGTGCGTCCCGGAACGCCGGGCGCTGATCGACTGGACCAGAGACAAAATCGCGGTTTGCAGTGCCGGATCAGTGATCTCTGAAAATGCGTCGAGAAGCTTAAACGCCCGCGGCGCGGTCATGAGTTCGGCGAGCGAATCCGCTTCTGACCGGCTCTTGGAACCGCTGGTCATGCCCTCGAAAAAGGCCGTGATCGGCACGTTCAAGGCCGTTGCGATCTGGGTCAGCCGGCCCGCGCCTACGCGATTGACGCCCTTTTCGTATTTCTGGACCTGCTGAAAGGTGACCCCGATCTGGTCCGCCAGTTCCGTCTGGGACAACCCAGCATTGAGACGGAACAGCCGGATGCGGTGGCCGACCGCCACGTCCACATTGTTTGCTCTTTTGCCACCCATGCTCGACACTCCTTTGCCTGATTCTCCTTAGCAGAGCCTTAGGGCTTCGGCCAGAGAGCTATACACAACATTTTGATGGGCCCAATAGGGGGTAAATGTGCCGTGTTCTACATGTTTTTTGCCGAAGGATCGCTTTTTTTGCAGAAGGATACTACCGATGGTTAAAAATACCGCCGCACCTCGGCGGCTTCCGCATCTGCGGTCCGCTGAAAATCGAATGGCGCGACAAAACGGCCGTCCTTATCCATGAGATACACCAGGGCGGTGTGATCCATGGTGTAGTCGCCGCCTTGCAGTGGCACCTTTTTGGCATAGACGCGGTAGTCCTTAATCGCCTGTTCGATGGCGGTCGGCCCGCCGGTTAATCCCCGCACATGCGGGTCGAAGCTAGCCAGATAGTCCTTGAGCA
>JASHSE010000291.1 GCA_030036975.1 Xanthobacteraceae bacterium
AATGCGGGGTGAAATCGTTGCGGCTGCGGTAGTCGAAATTGCGGACGCCCGTGATGCGCACGTGATCGCCGTCGATGAAGGCCCGCGGCATGACGGCGACCTCAGGGCGCCAGTTCCTATCGCCCGAAGGAGGCGCGATGGTGAGCCACCAGGCGACGATCCCGAGCACCAGTGCGATGGCCACCGCCGGCATGCCCCGCCGGCGCGACAGCCGGAACGCCCAAATCGCGAACGCGGCAAACGCCGCCGCCAGTCCCAAGCGCAGCGGCAGCCACGGCAGATTCGAGAAATAGACGGCGAGCGTCGTCCATGTGACGACGAGAATCTCGACCAGGAACTTGATTGCCGCAATCAGCCAGCGGAGCAACCTCGACATGAGGCGGGTATATCAAAACGTCGGATTTTGGTCGAATATGAAGGTCGAGGAAGATTGCGTCTCGTCCTGGATTGGCGCTGAAAGCTCGTGTTAGGTTGATTGAGGCTCTCGTAAAATTTTCAGGAAGCCCCATTTGCGCGCCAGCCCGGGTGTAAGGCGAGCCGACAGGGAGGAAACGATGCAGTCGAGGCGGTCATTTCTTCATCTCGGGTTTTTGTCTGCTGCGGCGCTCGCCGCCTCGGCCGCCTCGGCCGCGCCGGCGTATCATGGGTCAGCCAGAGGCGGTGGCACCGTGACCGCGCGCGACGATGCGGATCGTACCTTCACGGCCATGCGCCGGCGCCGCGCCTGGACATACCACGTCACCGACGAGACCAGGTTCGTGGCCGGTGGGGCGGAAGGCTCGTGGTCCGACGTCAGGGTCGGCACGGTCGTGCAAGTGAGGTGGCACCGTGCCGGCACGCAGCGCGTCGCCGACATCGTCGGCATAAGGACGCGAAGCGGGAATTGAGCCGTCGCGGCGAAGCGGAGTTACTCTGGAACTCACACCGCGTGCGCGGTGAGCGCGTCGACGATGCCGTCGACGATCTCCTCGATCATCGCCTTATCGTCGCCCTCGCCCATGACGCGGATGACCGGCTCGGTGCCCGACGGCCGCACCAGAAGGCGGCCGTGGCCGTTGAGCCGCTTTTCCGCGCTGGCGATCGCCGAGCGCACCTTGGCGTGCTGCAGCGGCTTGCCGCTTTTGTAGCGCACGTTCCGCAGCACCTGCGGCAGCGCATCGAAGCGATGGCAGACCTGCGACACCGGCTTGCCCTGCTTGCGCACCACGGCGAGCACCTGCAGCGCAGCGACAAAGCCGTCGCCCGTGGTGGCGTAATCGGAGAGGATGATGTGACCGGACTGCTCGCCCCCGACATTGTAATCGTGCTCGCGCATGTGCTCGAGCACGTAACGGTCGCCGACCGGCGTGCGCACGAGATCAAGCCCGAGGCCGCGCAAATGCCGCTCGAGGCCGAGATTCGACATCACCGTGGCGACGATGGCCGGCTTGTGGAGCCGACCGTCGTCGCGCCAGCTCTCCGCGATCACGGCCAGGAGTTGGTCGCCGTCGATCAGGTGGCCATGCTCGTCGGCGATCAGAACGCGGTCGGCGTCGCCGTCGAGCGCGATACCGGCGTCGGCGCGCATCTCGCGGATCTTGCGGCAGAACGCTTCCGGCGCGGTCGAGCCGCATTCGTGATTGATGTTGAAACCGTCCGGCTCGATGCCCATCGGCACGACATCGGCGCCGAGCTCCCAGAGCGCGTCGGGCGCCACGCGGTACGCCGCGCCGTTGGCGCAATCGATGACGATGCGCAACCCTTCCAGCGACAGATTGCGAGGCAAGGTGCGCTTGGCGAATTCGATGTAACGGTCGTGGACGCCGTCGATGCGCTTGGCGCGGCCGAGATCGCGGCTGCCGGCGAGCCGCTTGGTCAGGTCGGAATCGATCAGCCGTTCGATGTCGCTTTCCGCCTCGTCGGAGAACTTGTAGCCGTCCGGCCCGAACAGTTTGATGCCGTTATCATCGAATGGATTATGCGAGGCCGAAATCATGACACCGAGATCGGCGCGCATCGACCGGGTGAGCATGGCGACCGACGGCGTCGGCATCGGGCCGAGCAGCAGCACGTCCATGCCGACCGAGGTGAAGCCGGCGACCAAAGCGGTTTCGATCATGTAGCCGGACAGCCGCGTGTCCTTGCCGATGACCACGCGGTGGCGGTGCTCGCCGCGGCGGAACACCAGCCCGGTGGCCTGGCCCACCTTGAGCGCCAGTTCCGGCGTGATCACGCCGTTGGCGCGGCCGCGGATACCGTCGGTGCCGAAGTACTTACGAGCCATTTTTGGATGCCCCGCCGCCTGCTCGCGCAGGCGGATACTAGCCTTTTCCCCGGTCTCTAGCTGCGAAAAAGATGCAGTACTCTTACTGTGATGATTAACGTTCCGTTCATTATAGATCAAGGAAAGCGCGCCGGCGTCAACGTCCTTGCCGCCGCAACGGCGGCGAACCAAGCGCGGCACGCCGTCTCCGCCTCCGATATCGCGCTTACGGCCTGTTCTTGTCGCACGCGCTCGGCGGCGGCTGGGTGACGGCGACCGGGTCGGAGCCCGGGAAAGTATCCTGCAGGCCGCGGTCGAGCGCGGCCTCGAGCGATTTGCGGCGCTCGGCCTCGCGCTGCCTGCGCTCGGCGCCGCGCCGGCCGTTGTCGGCCTGCCGATGCTCGCCGCGGGACGACTGAGGTGCGGGCCGGTGCGGTGCGTCGATCATGCTTGGATTCCTGGTTTGGATTCCTGGTCTTTGTTCGCGGAAAACGGTCGCTGCGCGCGTCAAGTCGGGCCGGCCAGTCCCTCGGGTAACGGTCGGCGGCCGACCGTGTTCCCGCGGCCTTACCGCGGGAAACCGCAACGGCCCGGCTTGTGCTATCAAGGCCCGAAGAGCCGGGAACCCGAAGCATGAAGACCATGACCTGCATCGAGGATTTGCGGCAGACCGCCCGCCGCAAGGTGCCTCGCGCCTTTTTCGACTATGCCGACGGCGGCGCCTATGCCGAAGCGACGCTGTGCGCCAACTGTGATGAACTGCAGCGCATCAAGCTGCGCCAGCGCATCCTGGTCGACGTCGCCGCGCGCACCACCAAAACCGAGATTCTCGGCGAGCCAGCGGCGCTGCCGCTCATGCTGGCCCCGATCGGACTATGCGGGATGCAGCATGGCGATGGCGAAATCCTCGCCTGCCGTGCCGCCCATGAAGCCGGCATTCCGTTCACACTATCCACCATGTCGATCTGCTCGATCGAGGATGTCGCTGCGGCGGTGAAGAAGCCGTTCTGGTTTCAGCTCTATGTCATGAAGGACCGCGGCTTCATTCGTTCGCTGGTCGAGCGGGCGGCCGCCGCCAAATGCAGCGCGCTGGTGCTCACCGTCGATCTGCAGGTGCTCGGGCAGCGTCACAAGGACATCAAGAACGGCATGACGGTGCCGCCCGAGCTGACACGGATCGGCACCTTGATTGACATCGCCACCAAGCCGGCCTGGGCGCTGAGCGTGCTGCGTGGCAAACGCAAGACCTTCGGCAATATTGCGGGTCACCTCGCCGGCATGGAGAACGTCAACACGCTCTCGACATGGATTGCCGGGCAGTTCGATCCGGCGCTGAACTGGAAGGACGTCGAGTGGATTGCCGGGCTGTGGGGCGGCAGGCTCATCCTCAAGGGCATTCTCGACGTCGAGGACGCCCGTATCGCGGCCAAGACCGGCGCCGCCGCTCTGATCGTCTCCAATCACGGCGGCCGACAGCTCGACGGCGCGCCGTCCACCATCTCGATGCTTCCGAAGATCGCCGACGCGGTCGGCTCCGACATCGAAGTGATGTTCGACGGCGGCATCCGCTCCGGCCAGGACGTATTCCGCGCGCTGGCGCTCGGCGCCCGTTCCTGCATGTCCGGACGGGCCTACATTTACGGCCTCGGCGCCGGGGGCCAGGCCGGCGTGGCCAGAGCGATCGAAATCATCCGCAACGAGCTCGACGTCACCATGGCGCTGACGGGGATCAAAAGCATCGCCGACATCGGACGCGATTCTTTGGTGCTGTGATACATCCGTCATTCCGGATCGCCGCGAAGCGGCGAACCCGGAATCCATAATCCCTGCGCTGGGGTTATGGATTCCGGGTTCCTCGCTTTGCTCGGCCCCGGAATGACGAATTATTCTTCCTTATACCCGTACCCGGGCACGTTGCCGGTCGCGCCGTAATATTTGTACGGCAAGAATTTGCCCGACATGGTGATCTTGACCCGGTCGCCCTTCGGATCGGGCTGGCGCTCGAGCTTAAGGTCGAAGTCGATCGCCGACATGATGCCGTCGCCGAATTCCTCTTCGATCAGCGCCTTGAGCGCCGGACCGTTGACCATGACCAGCTCGTAGAAGCGGTAGATGAGCGGATCGGTCGGCGGCATCGGCGCGCCGCGATATGGCGTCTCGTTGAGCAGCGCCTGCTCGCTCTTGGACAGGCCGAACAGCTCGGCGGCCTTGGCGACCTGCGGCTTGGTCAGCTTCATCTGGCCGAGCACCGCGCCGGTGATCAGCATCGGCGACATGCCGCCGATCTCGCTGCAGATGTATTTCCAGCTCCAGCCCTTTTCGCGCTTGATGCCGAGCATTTTTTCGGTGAGTTCGGCCCGCGTCATGAACACCTCCCGTCGTTAGGCGCGCGTGTACCCAATTGACAGGCAAGCCCTGTGCCAACGTCAATCATTCCGTCTGCCTGCAGGCGGTCCAATCAGTCGGGGCCGGACGCGCGGGGCCGGCTCCAACGAGAGAGAAAATGACTCAGCGCGGGACGACGCCGCCGCTTCCGACGTTGATACGGCTGACGTCGAAGCTGCCGTCCGGCTTCTTCACCGCGGCGATGACCGAGAATGCTGCGCCGGGCTTGAGCGCGCTTTTATCGCCGACCACGTAGCGCACGATCGGCACGTCCGGACCGACGATGATCTTCTTCTCACCGTCCTTGTATTTGACGGTGATCACCGGTCCCGCCACTCCGGTGACCGTGGCGCCGACCGTGCCGTTGGTCATGGTGCTGTTGGGCGCGCCGTCCCACGGCCGAAAGCCTTCGCCGGTGCCGCGCATCGAATCGGCGAAGATGTGGACCTCGATCGCCTTCTGCGAACCGTCGGGCTGCGGCATGGCTCCGCTGCCGATATAGGCGCCGTCCTTGATGTCGGCCATCGAGGCCTTCACCACTTCGACGACCAGAAGCTTGTCGGCAAGATCGAGTGTGAGCGGCGCCCCCTTGTTCGATTTGGCGGTCAGGGTGTTGCCCTCTGCTTTCTCGATGGTGCCGTGCAAGCGCTGCGGTTTCGGCACCTGCGCCAGCGCCGCTGTCGCGGCGAACGCCGCAAGGAATGCGATGCCGGCGGCCGCGCTATATCTGATCATGTCACTCTCCTATCGCCCCCGCGCGGACCGCGGGCATTGGCACCGAGCGGTCTCACATCGGTGGATCGACCCCCTTGCTGCCGACGGTGATACCCGGCGCTTCCAATGTGCCGTCGGGCAGTTTTTTCGCGGCGACAACGAAGATTTTGGCGCCGGGCTTGAGGTCGGCGGCGCTCCCCGGAG
>JASHSE010000292.1 GCA_030036975.1 Xanthobacteraceae bacterium
CCCGTCATCTGGGGCGAAGCGACAATCGGTGCGCCTGGAAAAATCACGGTGAAGGCGAGCACGAGCGCGGCACCGAAAGGCGCGCTCGGGCCGGGCTCGTATGAGGCAAAGCACATCATCGTCGCCACCGGCGCGCGGCCGCGCGTGCTGCCCGGCATCGAGCCGGACAAGAAGCTGATCTGGACCTATTTCGAGGCCATGGTGCCGGACCGCATGCCGAAATCGCTGCTCGTCATCGGCTCGGGCGCCATCGGCATCGAGTTCGCCTCGTTCTACCGCACGCTGGGCGCCGAGGTCACGGTGGTGGAAATCCTGCCGCAAATCCTCCCCGCCGAAGACGCCGAGATCGCCGCCTTCGCGCGCAAAAGTTTCGAGAAGCAGGGCATCAAGATTCTCACCGGCGCGAAAGTCACCAAGCTCGACAAAAAGGCCGACAGCGTCACCGCGACCATCGACGACGGCAAGGGCGGCCCGCAGACGCTCAATGTCGACCGCGTCATTTGCGCGGTCGGCGTCGTCGGCAACATCGAAAATCTCGGCCTGGAAAAGCTCGGCGTGAAGACCGAACGCGGCATGATCGTCACCGACGGCGCGTGCAAGACCAACGTGCCGGGCATTTACGCCATCGGCGACGTCGCCGGTCCGCCGCTTCTGGCGCACAAGGCCGAGCATGAAGGCGTCATTTGCGTCGAGGCCATCAAGGATTTGCATCCGCATCCGATGGACAGGCGGCTTATTCCCGGCTGCACCTATTGCTCGCCGCAAATCGCCTCGGTCGGCCTGACCGAGCAAGCCGCCAAGGAGCAGAAACGCGACATCCGCGTCGGCCACTTCCCATTCGTCGGTAACGGCAAGGCGATCGCTCTCGGCGAAGATCAGGGCATGGTCAAAGTCATATTCGACAAGAACACCGGCCAACTTCTTGGCGCCCATATGATCGGCGCCGAGGTCACCGAGCTGATCCAGGGCTACGTGGTGGCGATGAACCTGGAAACCACCGAGGAAGAGCTGATGCACACCGTGTTCCCGCATCCGACCTTGTCGGAAATGATGAAGGAAGCGGTGCTCGACGCCTATGGACGCGCGCTGAATATTTGAAGTCCGTCATTCCGGGGCCGAGCGTAGCGAGGAACCCGGAATCCATAACCACCGCCGGTGCAAGTCCTCTCAGCCTGGATTACGGATTCCTGTTTCGCCGCTTCGCGGCGCCCCGGAATGACGTTTACCCAACCAGCGCCGCCATCGGTTTGACCGCGGCGCTGCCGGGAAACACGTTTTCCGCAAGCGCCCGCTCGTCAGCGCGCAGGTGATCCCTCAGCAGGCCCTTGAGCACGGCGCGCAGGTCGGCGGTCGCAGCCAGATCACGGCCCTCGTAGAGGTTCGCGGGCTTCAGCCCCGGCCAGTCGGCGATGACGCGGCCGCCCTTGAGTGCGCCGCCGACCAACAGTGCCACCGTGCCGGTGCCATGGTCGGTGCCTTCGGTGCCGTTGATGCGCGCGGTGCGGCCGAACTCGGTCATCAGGGCGACAACAGTCTCGCGCCACGCCGGCCCCATACCGGTCTTCACGGCAGCGAGCGCATCGTCGAGCGCGCCGAGCAATTGCGACAGCCGGCCCTTGGTGATGCCTTCGTTGAAATGCGTGTCCCAGCCATCGAGCGCCAGCGCGCCGACCCGCGGCCCGTCCGGCTGCGCCAGGAATTTGGCTGCAGCGCCGGCGACCTCAGCAAAATAGCCGCGCACCTGGGCCGGGCCGGGCAGCGGCTTGCCACCACCGGCATGCGCCATCGCATCGGCTTGTTCGATGGCTTTGAGCCGGTCGTTCTCTTCCAGCACGGCGGCGAGCTTCGGGTCGCTGTGGCGATAAAGGTCGAGCAGGCGGTGCACCGTGTCGGCGCTCGCCGGCAGGCCGCGCTGCGGCGCCCATGACAGGACCGGCGCCGGGCCGCGCACCACGAGCGGGGTCACCGGACCGACGCCAAGCGCCTTGCTGCCGTTCGGGTCGACGCGGCCGCCGCTCGCGAGCCCGGCCAGCGCGCGATTGAGCCAACCGCTGGCGGCGCCCGCCGGCTTCGGCAGGCCGCTTTCCAGAACGTCCTGGCCATCGAAATGCGAGCGCTCGCGGTACGGCGTCGCACAGGCGTGGACGACGGTCGCCTCCTGCGCCGCGAACATGCGATGCAGGTTCGGCATTGCCGGATTGAGCGCGAAGAAATCGTCGAGCTTGAGAGCCGGCGTCGCGCCGTCGAGGCTGAGCGCATTGTCGCCGCGCAGCGCCACCCAGCCGGGATCGCCGACCGGCGCCACTGTTGCGAGCCCATCGAGCGCGCCGCGCAGAATGAACGCCAGAAACCGCGGATCGCGGCCTTCAGCGCGCGCGAGCTTCGGCAGGTAAGCCCAGGCGAACAGCGTGCCGGAAGCGAGCAGCAGCTGACGCCGCGAGGGTGCGTACAACGGGGTCATTGTCATCTCCGCAAGAATTCCGGCGCCATCAACAACAGCGCCACCGCCTGGCTCCGGCTTTCCGCACGCGCGACCGTGTCGCGCGTCTCACCCGAAGCAAGCGGGCCGAGGCTGTCGTCGAGCAAAGCGAGCGGATCGCGTTGACCGGCGATCCGGCCGGCGAATTCGTTGGCGAGGTCGAGGCGATGCGGCACGCCGTCGATCCATGCGGCTTCCCGGTCGGAAAACCCGTTCGGCGCCGGCGGCCGCCACAGCGCTTCGCCCAACGTCGCCTGCGCACCCATGATCCGAGTGACCGGCACGACCGACTCCGCATCGGCGAGATGCAGCGCGCCGGCGATCCATTCCGAGGGCTTTTTGAGCTTGGTGCGGTGCGGCGTCCACGATTCATCAGCCGTGACCAGCGTTTTCGCCACCTGCTTGAGGTCGCCGCCGCTGTCGC
>JASHSE010000293.1 GCA_030036975.1 Xanthobacteraceae bacterium
GCCGAAGACGCGGCAAGCATCGACGACTTTGTCAACGAGCGGCTTGCCAAATACACCGCCGAGGACGCGCCGTTTCTGGAGCGCTTCGCCGAACGCGGGCTGGTCGTCGAGGTGCGGGGCAACCGCATGCCGGATGGCGGCCTGGTCACGACCTTCACCGATATCACGCCGAGCGTCGCGGCCGCCGAGGCGCTCGAGCGCGCCAACGCGACGCTGGAGCGCCGCGTGCGCGAGCGCACCGAGGAACTGACGCGGCTCAATGCCGAATTGCATCGCGCCAAGGCCGAAGCCGATGACGCCAACGTCTCGAAGACGCGTTTCATCGCCGCCGCCAGCCACGACGTCCTGCAGCCGCTCAGTGCCGCCCGGCTCTACGTGACCAGCCTGATCGAGCGCCAGCGCACCGGCGAGGACGGCGAGCTGGTGGCGAACATCGGCGCCTCGCTCGAAGCGGTCGAAGAGATATTTGCGGCGCTGCTCGACATTTCCCGGCTCGACAGCGGCGCCATGCGTCCGGAATTTTCGGAATTCGTGGTCGACGATTTATTGCAGCGGCTCGCCGTCGAGTTCGCGCCGCTCGCCCGTGAAAAGGGCCTCGAGCTTGCGGTCATGCCCTGCTCGCTCGGCGTCCGTTCGGACCGCCGCCTGCTCGGGCGCCTCCTCCAAAACCTGGTGTCGAACGCGATCAAATACACGCCGTCGGGGCGCGTGCTGGTCGGTTGCCGGCGGCGAGGTTCGCGGCTGCGCATCGACGTCTGCGACACCGGCATCGGCATTCCGCAATCGCGCCAGCGCGCGGTGTTCAAGGAGTTTCATCGGCTCGACCAGGGCGCCAGGGTGGCGCGTGGCGTCGGGCTCGGCCTGTCCATCGTCGAGCGCATCGGCCGCGTGCTCGATTGCGAAATTTTGTTGCAATCGACGCCGGACCGCGGCTCGCGTTTTTCCGTCCAAGTGCCGCGCGCGGCAGTCCCCGCCGGCAAGTCCGCCGAGCGCATGCTGCGACCCGAAGCGGGCAGTCTGGCCGGAAGCGCGGTGCTGTGCATCGACAACGACCGCGCCATTCTCGACGGCATGCAGCGGCTCCTGGACGGCTGGGGCTGCCGCGTGTTCATCGCGCTCGATCTGGCGGGGGCGCTCGCCGCGCTCGATGCGAGCGAGATCGAGCCGGACGGCTTGTTGGTGGACTACCACCTCGACGGCGGCAACGGCGTTGCGGCGATCGCCGCGTTGCGTCGACGCGCCGGCCGCGCCATTCCGGCGATCCTGATCACGGCCGACCGCTCGGCCACCGTCCGCGACGCAGCGCGCGCCGCCGGCGTGCATGTCCTCCACAAGCCGGTCAAGCCGGCGTCGCTGCGCGCGCTGATCGCACAATGGCAGGTGCAGCGCATCGCCGCCGAGTAGAGGTTCAGCCCTCGCTCTCGCGCGGCACTTGCGGCCACTGGCCGGCTTCGATGCGGCCGGCGGCGATCACCGCCTGGGTGCGGCTGTCGACGCCGAGCTTTTGCAGGATGGCGGAGACGTGCGCCTTGACGGTCGCTTCCGAGACGCCGAGCTCGTAGGCGATCTGTTTGTTGAGGAGCCCGCCCGACAGCATCATCATCACGCGGACCTGCTGCGGGGTCAGCGTCGCGAGCCTTGCGATCAGTGCGGAGCTTTCGGCATCCGCGCCGCGCGACAGATCGACGTCGCGCGGCGTCCACACTTCGCCGCGCAGCACCGCCGCGATGGCCGCCCGCAATGCGTCGGCGCCGAGCGTCTTGGGAATAAAGCCCGAGGCGCCGAATTCCATGCAGCGCCGGATCACCGCCGGGTCGTCGTTGGCGGAGACGACGACGATCGGCACCGCCGGGTATTGCGCGCGCAGATACATCAGCCCGGAAAAGCCGCGCACGCCGGGCATGCGCAGATCGAGCAGGATGAGATCGACCTCGCCGCCGCGCTCGAGCAGCTCCGTCATCTCCTCGAAGCTGCCGGCCTCGCCGATGTCGGCGCGGCCAAACAATCCCGACACCGCTTCGCGCAGCGCGCCGCGGAACAGCGGATGATCGTCGGCAATCACGAGGCGATGAGATTGAGCTTCACTCAACACGAATTGTCCAATCGTCCACAGACGCACGAGATATTGTACCGCTCATAGTCCGAGGAGGTCCACCGGGCGCAGGCGCGATTGTTTGATACGGAATTCGGATGATTGACTCGTCATTCCGGATCGCCGCGAAGCGGCGAGTCCGGAATCCACAACCCCCGCGCAGGGCATATGGATTCCGGGCTCCTCGCGGAGCTTGTCATCGGGCCGGCCACTTCGGGCCGGACCCGTTGGCTCGGCCCCGGAATGACGAAACAGTTTGATTCACTCTGCGCCGCACGAGCCGACGAATTGCAGGATCACCTCGCGGCGGTGCGGGGCGCGGCGATGCTCGGCCACATAGACGCCCTGCCAAGTGCCGAGACGGAGCGCACCGGCGGCGACCGGGACGTGCAGCGACACGCCGTCCAGCATCGATTTGACGTGCGCCGGCATGTCGTCGGGGCCTTCCACATCGTGCACCCATCCGGCGTCGGCCGGAGCGACGCGGTCGAGCGCGGTGACGAGATCGACCTGCACGCCGGGATCGGCGTTCTCCTGAATGACCAGCGACGCCGACGTATGCCGCAGGAACAACAGCAGCATGCCGTCGCGCGCTTTGGCTCGTTCCAGAAAGCCCGCGAGCTCGCGCGTGATCTCGAAAAAGCCCTCGCCGCGCGTCGGCACGGTGAGCGTCGCACTCGCAATCGTCTCGGCGCGTGCGATGCGGATAGCGGACAATGAACTCATGACTTGAACTTATGGCCGGCACGGTTGCGCTGCGGTGCAGCAAGTAGCCCGGATTGAGCGAAGCGAAATCCGGGGAGGGCGATACAAGCCTCGATGTTGAACCCCGGGTTTCGCTGCGCTCAACCCGGGCTACAAGCTGCTCATGGCCGGGCACGGTTGCGCTGCGCTTCAGCTCCGGTGCAGCACTTGGTTTTGCGCTTGTGCGATCGCTTCGACCAGCCGGTGCCAGATCCGGCCGACGAACGCCATCGCGCGATCGACGTCGGCGTCGCTCGGCAGGCGGAAAGTCCAATCGCCGCCGCCGCGGTCATTGCCCGGCGCCGACACGATTCCAGGCGGCAACGGCAGGCCGCGCGAGATCAGCGCGTTCTTGAGCGCGCCGTTTTCGCTCCGCAGCCGCGCGATCTCATTCTCAAGGACGGCGCGATCTTCGGAGGCAGCCAGGCAGGCCCAGCCCACGGCTTGGCGGTTGCACAGGGCGGCTTCGCCGGTCTGCGTGTCGAGCCGCAAAAAGCCGTCGTCCACTTTGTGAAAGCTATAGCGCGCCTCGCCGGTTCCCGGCGCGGCCGCTTCATCGGCGAGAGCGTAACCGGTCAGGACCAAGGTGGCGATGATGGGGACGAGAGCCTTGCTGATCATGGTGATCTCCCGGCACGGCAAACCGCCTAAGGCTGGGCGGGCGGCGCCAAAGCCAGAGGCAACGCCGGCGCGCTCCATCCCGCGCTATCATTACAGGAAATGCGATCGCAAGGAGAGAGGCCCGATCTCTGCCGTACGCGCCATCTGCCGTCCGGCCAAAACCCGCCGCGCCGAGGCGCTGGCAAACGCCCGCGCCAGGTCCATATCTATCATTAATTCAAGCAATTAGGATCGGACTTGCGTTTCTTGACTCGACGGAATCGCCTCAGTATGGTCCGCGCGGTTTCAGCGGGCGGACGTGCCGCAATCGCCGTAAAACCGCGAGTGTCGGAAGCATGAGCGACGGCGCGCGCGACAACGGCGGTAGCGGCAAATCGCACACCGATGAGGCCGCTCTCTCCGCGAGACTCCAGCGGCTCAGCGAGAGGCTTGCGCGCAACCAGGCGGCGCGGCCTTCCGAGGGTCCGGCTGAGGATCGGGCGACACCTGCAGCCGGCTACGCCAGGGGCTTACGGCTCTCGAGCGAACTCGTTGCAGGCGTGGTGGTCGGTGCCGGCCTCGGCCTGCTGACCGACCGTTGGCTCGGAAGTTCGCCCTGGGGGCTCATTGTATTTTTGCTGCTCGGCTTTGCTGCGGGCATGCTCAACGTAATCCGCTCGGCGTACGCCAAGGACTAAGCCCAATACCCGGGCACCGCGATAGACCAATGCACATCGATCCGATCGAACAGTTTCAGATCAAGAATTTGGTGCCTTTAGTAAACATCGGCGGCCACCAGATCGCGTTTACGAATTCGGCGGCCTACATGCTGATCATCGTCGTTCTGGTTTCGGCGCTGCTGATCGGAACCACCGCGCGGCGCGCGGTCGTTCCCGGCCGGCTGCAATCGATCACGGAACTGTCCTACGAATTCATGGCCACCACGCTGCGCAATGCGACCGGCACCGAAGGCATGAAATTTTTTCCGTTCGTGTTCACGCTGTTCATGTTCGTCCTGTTCTCCAATCTGATCGGGCTCATTCCCTACTCGTTCACCGTGACAAGCCAGCTGATCGTAACAGTGATCTTGGCGCTGCTCGTTTTCTTCATCGTCGTCATCTACGGTTTCTGGAAAAACGGCTGGCGCTGGGTGCTGCTGTTCGTACCCAAGGGCGTGCCGGTTTATTTTCTGCCGATGATCGTGCCGATCGAGGTGCTGTCCTTCCTGACGCGCCCGGTCTCCCACAGCGTCCGTCTGTTCGCCAACATGCTTGCCGGGCACATCACGCTGCAGGTCTTTGCCGCTTTCATCATCATGCTGGCCGGGTACGGCGTGCTCGGCTGGTTCGGCGCCGTCCTGCCGTTTTTCATGGTGGTGATTCTGTTTGCGCTCGAACTGCTGGTCGCCGTCGTGCAGGCCTACGTCTTCGCGATTCTCACCTGCATCTATCTCAACGATGCAATACACCCGGGCCATTGAAGGACCGATCTCTGCCAACCTCGAAAAGGAGCTCTGTCATGGACGCAACCGCCGCGAAATTGATCGGCGCCGGTATCGCCTGTATCGGCATGGGCGGCGCCGGCGTCGGCGTCGGCCTGATCTTCGGCAATTACCTGGCGGCCGCGCTGCGCAATCCTTCGGCGGCGCAAAGTCAGTTCGGCAACCTGATCTTCGGGTTCGCCATTGTCGAAGCGCTCGGCATCTTTTCGCTGCTGATCGCGCTCCTGCTGCTCTATCAATTCTGATTATTCCCGATCATGGCCGCAACCAACGCAACCACCGAAGCCGCTGCGGGGCAAAGTAAGTTTCCGCCGTTCCAGTCGGAATACTATCCCTCGCAGTTGGTTTGGCTGGTGCTGACTTTCGTCCTGCTCTACGCGCTGATGGCAAGGCTGGCACTGCCGCGGATCGGCGCGATTCTCGCCGAACGGAGCAAGCGCATCGCCGACGACATTGCGGCGGCGCAGCGCCTCAAGGAGCGCTCGGACGCCGCGCATGCCGCCTACGAGAAGGCGCTTGGCGATGCGCGCGCGCGGGCCCAGGGCATCGCCAACGCAACGCGCGAGCAGCAGGCCGCGGCGGCCGAAGAGACGAATAAGCGCTTGGAGGCGAAGCTGCACGAGCGGCTGGCGGCGGCCGAGCAATCGATCGCAGCGACACGCGCAGCGGCAATGGGCAATGTGGGCACCATCGCGGCCGAGGGCGCCGCGGCAATCGTCGAGCGCCTGATCGGCAAGGCCCCGGCGGCGGCCGCCTTGGGCAAGGCCGGCAAGAGTTAGGACAAGAGTTAGGAGCGGTCCATGATAATGCCTCCGCCCGAAGCCTGGGTCGCCATCGGTTTTGTCTGCTTCCTCGCGCTGCTCGCCTATCTGCGCCTGCACCGCAAGATCGTCGACGCGCTCGATCAGCGGCAGGCGCGCATCAGGGGCGAGCTCGACGAAGCGGCCCGGCTGCGCCAGGAAGCCGAGGCGCTGCTCGCCGAGTTCGAGCGCAAAGGGCTCGCCGCCGAGAGCGAGGCCGCCGCGATCATCGAAAGCGCCAAGGCCGAAGCCGAGCGATTGGCCGCCGAAGCCAAGCTGCGCATGGAAGATTTCGTCGCCCGCCGCACCAAGATGGCTGAGGCAAAGATCACCCAGGCCGAGGCGCAGGCGCTCGCCGACGTCCGCGCCGCCGCGGCCGATGCGGCGGTCGCCGCCGCCGAGAAAATTCTCGCCACGACGGCCAAAGGGCAGGTCGCCGCGGACTTGCTCGCCCGCGGCATCGAGGACGTGCGGAAAAAGTTCAACTGAGTTCCGCGGCTGGGTCGACTGGCGCGGCGGGGTCTCACCGCCGCGCCAGTCGACCCGCGGCTGGCAGCCGCCTTTCAGATCACGGCGCAACAGCGCCGCGATTCTCTCAGCCCGTCCCAGGAGCCGGACGGGGTTTGCGTTTCGGCTTGGGTCTCGGCTTTGCGTGCTTTTCCTTATTCTCAGCCGCGAGCGGATCGAAGCCGATATAGACGATGTAATGCTCCAATTCGTCCGATTTAGGCAGCGGAAAGCTTAAGCCCTCCTCGACATGCGCGAAGGTCGGATTATCGGTCATCGACTGCACCGTCACCGGAATCTGGATCAATTTGGTGACGATCGGCTTGGTGCCGGCGGGCGATTCATCGACCACGGCGATGCGCAACGGTACGTCGAACTGACCGGGCCCGCCGGCGGGGCCGAGAATGATGCGGCCTTCGACGCCGACTTTCATCACCATCTGGCCGGCCACGACTGCGCATTGCCGCGCCGCGCGCACGAAAGTGCCCTGATATTTCAGCGACATCGCCGCGTTATCGCCGCCGCTGCCGATCGTCAGGGTGGAAGCGCCTTCGCGGATTTGAATGTACGGACACTCGACATCCGGCGTCGCGCCGGCGACCGGCTGCGGCGCCTTGTCGGACGAGGAGGAGAAGAAACCCGCGATGTCGCTGCGCAGCCATTGCGGCCCGGACGGCGCGGCCGCAGCGGCCGGCGCGGCGGCGGCGGGCGCCGATGCGGTTGCGGCGGGTCCGCCGAACATGCTGCCGCCGCTGCAGCCGGCGGCGGCGAGCGCCAGCAGAAGCGCGCCGCCGCGCCCGGCTCGATCGCACCAGCGCGGCCTGAGGTGATACCTCGACATTCCCCGAAAACTCATCGCCCAATCAGCCGAAGCGGCTGGCGAACGTCCATGCCCGAACCATCATACCAAAGCAACGGTGGCCATCCCAAGGCATTGACCGCCCGTTCAAAGCGTCCGCCGGGCGGCAAAGCCCGCATGGTTAAGCCTTTGCCGGCTCCTGCAGGCACGCGTAAAGCAGGTGATCCTGCCAGATGCCGTTGATGCACAGGTACTCCCGGGCATAGCCCTCGCGGACAAATCCGGTCTTTTCCAGGAGCCGGATCGAGGCCGTATTGGTGGGAATGCAGGCCGCCTCGAGCCGATGCAGCCGCAGCGTCGTAAAGGCAAACGGAATGACGGCTGCCACCGCGGCCGTCATGTAGCCGTGGCGAATAAAGGGCAAGCCCATCCAGTAGCCGAGGCTCGCCGCCTGCGCCACCCCGCGGCGGATGTTGGCAAGCGTCAAGCCGCCGACCAAGGCGCCATCGCGGTTGCGCAGGATCACGAAGGCATAGCCCTGGTCGGTGCGCAAATCCTCGGCGTAGCGGCGGATGCGGCGGCGAAAGGCGCCGCGCGTCAGGTCGTCGACCGGCCAGGTCGGCTCCCAGGGGATGAGAAATTCGCGGCTTTTTTCGCGCACCGCCGCCCATTCGGCGTAGTCGGTCATTTGCGGCGTGCGCAGCGTCACGCCGTCGCCGGGAATCGAGGCGATCGGCTCGGAAAAATTGATGGTGCGGAAGAACGCCATCGAAGGAGGCTCAATGCGGCGCGCCGATGCGCCGACGCCGAACGTTCTGGGTCGGCGTTCGCATCAGGCGGCGCGGCGCGTGAGAGTCTCGGCAATCGCGGCGGCGCTTTCAAGTCCTGAGCCGAGACCGAGCATGGCAATGGCCTGCTTGCCGCCCGCCAACAGCGCACGGCCGGCCGCGCGAGCGCTCTCGACGCTGACCGCTTCGACCTTGGCGACCAGTTCGTCGGCTGGAATCGGCCGGCCAAATACGATCAGCTGCCGCGCCAACTGGCCGATACGGTCGCCCGAGCTTTCCAGCGCCATGAGCAGGCCGGCTTTCATCTGCGCCTTGGCGCGTGCGATCTCCGCTTCAGAGAGCGTTTCGGCCGTGTTGGCGATTTCCTCGACGATGAGCCGCATCAATTCCGGCGTGTCGGCCGCATCGGTGCCGGCATAGAGACCGAACATGCCGACGTCCGAATAGGGAAAATGGAACGAGGAGATCGAGTAGCACAGACCGCGCTTCTCGCGCGCTTCCTGGAACAGCCGCGATGACATGCCGCCGCCGAGCACGCTGGTGAACGTCTGCAGCGAATAGAGCGAAGGATCGGTCTGCGCCACCCCGGGCAACGCCAGGGCGATGTGCACCTGTTCCAGCTCGCGCTTCTCGACGTGGGTGCCGCCGCCAAAATGCGCCGGCTCCGGCCGGTGACCTGCCGGGCCGTTGAAGCCGGCAAACCGCTTCTCCACCTCGGCGACGACTGCGGCATGGTCGATGGCGCCGGCAGCGGCGACGACCATGTCGGGGCCCCGATAATGCCGGCCGAGATAGTCGCGCAGCTTGGTGTCGTCGAACGAGCGCACCGTCTTGGCGGTGCCGAGAATCGAGCGGCCGAGCGATTGGTCCGGAAACGCGACCGCCTGCAGGTGCTCGAACACCAGATCGTCGGGCGTGTCGGCGACGGCGCCGATTTCCTGCACGATGACGTTCTGCTCGCGCGACAGCTCGTCGGGGTCGAACGCAGGCTCCGAAAGGATGTCGGACAGCACGTCGAGCGCGAGCGCCACGTCGTTTTTCAGAACGCGGGCGAAATAGGCGGTGTTCTCGGTGCCGGTCGCCGCGTTGAGATCGCCGCCGACCGCCTCGACCTCTTCGGCGATCTGGCGCGCGGTGCGCCGCCGCGTGCCTTTGAACGCCATGTGTTCGAGCAGATGCGAGATGCCGTGCTCGTCGCCGCGCTCGCCGCGGCTGCCGGCATTGACCCAGACGCCGAGCGACGCCGTCTCCAGATGCGGCATGCTGTCCGTCACCACGGCGATGCCGGACTTCAGGGTGGTCAACGCAACGCTCATGCTGCCGCTCCTTCCTGCGCGGCACGGCTCGTCGCCAGGACGAAACGCTCCACCGCTGATTGCTCGGCCGGCAGCACGGTGACGCGCTCCGACCGTGTATCGAGATCGCAAAGCCATTCCGGCAGAGCCGGCCGCGTGCCGCAAGCCGCCTCGACCGCATCGGGAAATTTGGCGGCATGCGCGGTCGCGAGCACCACCATCGGCACCGCGGCATCGCGCTGCTCCTTTTCCGCCACCGCAATGCCGACCGCGGTATGCGGATCGACCAAGCTGCCGGTCTCGCGCTTGACGGCGCGGATGGTGGCGGCGACCTCGTCCTCGTCGGCACGGCCGGCGGCGAACAGCGCACGCAGCTGCACCAGCGCGTGCGCCGACAGCGTGAACCGCCGCGATTGCTTAAGCGAGCCCATCAACGTCCGGATCGCATTGCCGTCGCGGTCATAGGCGTCGAACAGCAGGCGCTCGAAATTCGAAGAAACCTGGATGTCCATCGACGGCGAGGTGGTCGGCACGACCGCGCGCAGCTCGTAGGTGCCGGTCGCCAGCGTTCGGGCCAGGATGTCGTTGACGTTGGTGGCGATGACCAGCCGGTCGATGGGCAAGCCCATGCGCAGCGCCACGTAGCCGGCATAGATGTCGCCGAAATTACCGGTCGGAACCGTGAAGGCGATCTTCCGGTACGGCGCGCCGAGCGCCACTGCGGCCGTGAAGTAATACACGGTCTGCGCCATGATGCGCGCCCAGTTGATCGAATTGACCGCGGAGAGACGCACCCGCTCGCGGAACGCGGCGTGATTGAACATCGCTTTGACGACCGCCTGACAGTCGTCGAACGTGCCCTCGACCGCGACCGCGCTGACATTGGCGGCCGCGACCGTCGTCATCATGCGGCGCTGCACGTCGGAGATACGGCCACTGGGAAACAACACGATCAGGTCGACCCGCTCGCGATCGCGGAACGCCTCGACCGCAGCGCCGCCGGTGTCGCCCGACGTCGCCACCACGATGGTGCGGCGCTCGCCGCGCGACGCCAGCACGTGATCCATCAGGCGCGCCAACAGCTGCATCGCGACGTCCTTGAACGCCAGCGTCGGCCCGTGAAACAGTTCGAGTGCGAAGGTATTGGCGTTGAGCTGGGCGAGCGGCGCAACGGCCGGGTGGCGGAAGCCGCCATAGGCCTCGCGCGCCATGCGGGAGAGCTCGGTTTCGCCGATGGCGTCCTCGGTCAAGCGCCGAATGACGTCGACAGCGACTTCGGCGTAGGGCCGGCCGGCGAACGACGCGATGGCCTGCGGCTCGATGCGCGGCCAACTCTGCGGCACGTAGAGGCCGCCGTCCGGGGCGAGGCCCGCGAGCATCGCCTCGGCAAAACCGAGCGGCGGGGCTTCGCCCCTGGTCGATAGGTGACGCACCGGCATCCTTCCGCGGCCGCCGGGATACCCCGCGCCGCGACATAAGCCATTGATAAAGCAGCGTTTCGCTTAAGGCCCCCGATCGACGCGAGGCCGTCTGCAGCCGCACACTAATAGGAAATCAGCGGCCTTCACAAGGAAGGTGAAACGCCGGCCTGCGGCCCCTCGTTTCCACGCCTGCCGGCGTTTTCGCGCTGGTTCCCCACCGCCCAGGAGATGAACATCACGACCAGGACGCCCGCCAAGCCGTACCAGGTCAGCGCATATTGCAAATGATTGTCCGGAAGGGTCACCATAAGCTTGCCGGGATGCGGCAAGCCGCCGGGCGGCGTCGGGCTTTCCTGCTCGACATAGAACGGCGCCACCGGCCCAAGGCCCTTGGCGATAAGGCCCTTGACGGCGGCGATGGCCGCAGGATCCGCCGTGAACCACAGGTTCTGCTCCGGTTCATCGGTCGGCGTGAACCAATGCCGGGCAGCGGGCCAGCGCAACGCGCCCACGATGGTCATCGGCCCGGCGATCTCGCCCTGCGGACGCGACTTGGGATCTTGCCGGCCTTCGGGCACGAAGCCGCGATTGACGAGCACTGTGCTACCGTCGGCCAGGTGCGCCGGCGTGAACACCCAATAACCGGGATTGGGCGCGTCGGGACCGAACACGTCAGGACGGAACGCCGACGGCGCCGCATAGACCAAGGCTTCCTTGGCGTTGTCGAGCCGTGCCGTGAAGGTGACGCGATGATATTGCAGCCGGCTCACATCGAGGTCCGGCCAGGTCGACGCCGCCGGCAACGGGATCGGCGGCGCGGCAAGCTGCGCGGTGAGCGCCGCGATCAAGCCTTCCTTCCAGGTCTTGCGCTGCAATTGCCAGGTGCCGAGACCGATCAGGACCGCAAACGCGATGGTCGCCGGGATGACAAGACCGCGCCAAGTGCGGCGTGAAGTACCGCGCGAAGTGCGCTGCGGCTTTGCGGCTGCGGTCACGGTACGCCGGTCCCGCCGAACCGCCCCTCCGCGGCCTTGTGATAATACTGCAGCGCGATCATCAAGCCCTTCATCGGCCGCAGCGGGCCGAGCGTGACGATCAGAATGAGCGGCAGCCACAGCACGGCGTGCACCCAGTACGGCGGGTGATAGCGAACCTCCGTCACCAGCGCGGCGCCGACCACGATGAAGCCGGCCAAGAACATGATGAAGACGGCGGGACCGTCGCCCGCATCGGCGAAGCCGTAATCAAGCCCGCAGACCTCGCAGCGCGGCGGCAAAGTCAGAAAGCCGCGGAACAGTCTGCCCTTGCCGCAGCGCGGACAGGAGCAGCGCAGGCCCGCGACAATGGCTCCTGCGAGCGAGTCGATCGGCGGTTTGGTCATGGCGTCCGATATCGTGAGCCGCTTGCGCGCGCGCAAGCGTGCGGCGCAGACTGCGGCACGCCGCCGCGAGCCTGATGGGCAAGCCGTCTTACCGCGTGCGATTGCCACGTACAATGCTCGCGGCGTTGCGCCGCGTCGTCACCTCGTAGCGCGGCGGCGCGATGGCGCGCAGCGGCGCAAGCGCCTGATCGGCATGGCCCGGCTCGATACAGCCTCGGCCGCGCTCGCCACGTCAGCCGACACGTGCAGGCGCTCGTTGATACGACGGACGAGTTCCTTTGGGCTCGCTGCTTGCGGATCGGCCATTCGGCGCGCCAACGCCTCGGCCAGAATGACAAGGCGACGGCGCTGCCGCGCAGCATGGAAGTTCATGAGCAAAGCGGGGCGATGCGGTTCACAAACGCGCCCGAATCACGAGCGGCACCGTCCTCTGGGGTACGGCAAGCGCGCGCATTGTCAGTAAGCGGCGAGCGAGCCGGCATGGGACAAAGAAGCACCTTCGCGA
>JASHSE010000294.1 GCA_030036975.1 Xanthobacteraceae bacterium
CGGTTTCGGCGAGGCCGGCGAGCTTGCCGGGTGCATCGCCGCCGCCGGGCTGAATGATGCCGGCCGACATCAGAAGCTGCTTGGCCTCTTCGACCGTGATGTCGAGATCGACCACGTCGCGGCGCGGCACGTAGAAGAAGAAGCCGGTGGTCGGGTTCGGCGTGCACGGCATGAAGGCCGAGACGTGCTCGGTCGCCGGCAGGCGGGAGGAAATCTCCTCGCTCGGCGATTGCGTCAGGAACACCAGGGACCACATGCCCGGCGCCGGAAACTCGACCAGGCCCACCCTGCGGAAGCTCGAGCCGGAGCCGGAAAACAGCGTCTGAAATATCTGCTTGGCGGTGCGGTAGATCGGGCGCACGATCGGCATGCGGCTGAGCAGGCTCTCGCCGAGGCCGATCAGCTTGGAGCCGACCAGGTTGGCGGTCAGAAAGCCGAGCAGCGTGAGCGCCACGAAGGCGATGACGAGGCCGAAGCCCGGGACGTCGATCGGCAAATAGGTCTCCGGCCGGTAGGCCTGCGGGATGAACGGGCGTACCCAGTTGTCGACCCAGGTGACGAACCACCAGACGAGCCACACCGTCACCAACACCGGTCCGGCGACGATCAGCCCGGTGAGGAAGTAATTGCGGATGCGGCTGACGGGGCCGGACGAGGGCCGCGGCGGCGTGCCGGCAGGCTGGTCGTTGCTGGTGTTCGCGTTCGCCATTTCAAAGCATGCCGCTTACAACGAAATTATATATGGAGTCGGCTCACCGCACAGCCGTAGCCCGGATGAGCGAAGCGATATCCGGGATCTATCTCGCCGCGCGCTTTCCCGCATATCGCTTCGCTCATGCGGGCTACGTTTTGCCGTTTTTATTCCACCGTCACCGACTTGGCCAAGTTGCGCGGCTGATCGACGTCGGTGCCGAGGATCACTGCCGTGTGATAGGCGATCAACTGTACCGGCACGGCATAGACCAGCGGCGCCACCGTCGCCAGCGTGGCGGGCAGCGTCAGCGTCGTCACCGCATGGGCGGCGGCGACGGCTTCGGCGCCCTTCTTGTCGGTCAACAGGATCAAACGCCCGCCGCGCGCGGCGACCTCTTGCATGTTCGAGGCGGTCTTTTCGAACACCTGATCGTGCGGCGCGATGACGATGACGGGCATATTCTCGTCGATCAGCGCGATCGGACCGTGCTTGAGCTCGCCGGCGGCGTAGCCTTCGGCATGAATGTAGGAGATTTCCTTCAGCTTCAGCGCGCCTTCGAGCGCCAGCGGGAAGCTGGTGCCGCGGCCGAGATAGAGCACGGCGGGGCATTTCGACAGCGCACGCGCGAGCTGCTCGATCTCGCCCTCCAGCGCCAGCGCTTCGCTCATGTGACGCGGCACCTCGATCAGCGCACGCACGAGCTTGGTTTCGTCGCCCTCGTTGAGCACGCCGCGGGCGCGTCCCGCAGCGATGGCGAGCGCGGCAAGCGCCGCCAACTGGCAGGTGAAGGCCTTGGTGGAGGCGACGCCGATTTCCGGCCCGGCCAAGGTCGGCACGACGATGTCGCTCTCCCGCGCGATGGTCGAAGTCGGCACGTTGACGACCGAGAGCACGTGCTGCTTGTGCTCGCGGGCGTAGCGCAGCGACGCCAATGTGTCGGCGGTCTCGCCGGACTGCGACACGAAGATCGCCAGATTGCCGGCGGCGAGCGGCGCGCTGCGGTAACGGAATTCGGAAGCGATATCGACTTCGACCGGCACTCCCGCGAAGCGCTCGAACCAGTATTTGGCGACCATGCCGGCGTAATAGGCGGTGCCGCAGGCGGCGATCGAAATGCGGCCGAGCTTCTTGAAATCGAATGGCAGGACGAACGGCAGCGCCACCCGCCCGGCCGCCATGTCGATGTAATGCGCCAGGGTGTGGCCGACGACTTCGGGCTGCTCGTGGATTTCCTTGGCCATGTAATGGCGATGGTTACCCTTGTCGATCAGCATGACGTCGGCGCGCGATTTGATCACCTCGCGCTCGACCACGGTGCCTTTGGCGTCACGGATCTGCGCGCCCTTGCGGGTGACGATCACCCAATCGCCATCTTCCAGATAGCTCACCGTGTCGGTGAACGGCGCCAGCGCAATGGCATCGGAGCCGACGAACATCGCATCGTCGCCGAAGCCGACCGCGAGCGGCGAGCCCTTGCGGGCGCCGATCAGCAAATCGTCTTCGCCGGCGAACAGAAAGGCGAGCGCGAACGCGCCGCGCAGCCGCGGCAGCGCCTTTTTCACGGCCTCGACCGGTGCGGCGCCGCGCTTCATCTCCTCGGTGACGAGGTGGGCGACGACTTCCGTGTCGGTGTCGGTCTGGAATTTGGCGCCGCCGGCTTCCAGCTCGCGGCGCAGCTCGGCGAAATTCTCGATGATGCCGTTGTGCACCACCGCGAGCTTGTCGGTGGCGTGCGGATGGGCGTTGTTCTCGGTCGGCCGGCCGTGGGTCGCCCAGCGGGTATGGCCGATGCCGATGGTGCCGGCGAGTGGTTCGCGCGACAGCCGGCTCTCGAGATTCTTCAGCTTGCCCTCGGCGCGCCGGCGCGTCAGCAGGCCGTTCTTTTCCAGCGTCGCCACGCCGGCGGAATCATAGCCGCGGTATTCGAGGCGCTTGAGCGCCTCGATCAGTTGCGGCGCCGCCGGCTCGCGGCCGATGATCCCGATGATGCCGCACATCGCTCCAGAGCGCCTCTTCGTGATGCGAGGCTCGCCAGCGTCTGCTTCACCTCTCCCCGGAGGGGAGAGGCCGAGCGAGCCAACGGGTCGGCGCGAAGCGCCGCCCGATGACAAGCTCAGCGAGCGAGGGTGAGGGGGTTCGGACGCTGCGGATTTTTCTCAAACGTCCGAACCCCCTCACCCCAACCCTCTCCCCTCCGGGGAGAGGGAGCGCGTCGTTTCGACGATAACCACCTTCTAGCGCATTCGCACTCCAATTG
>JASHSE010000295.1 GCA_030036975.1 Xanthobacteraceae bacterium
CCGCGAAGGTCTTCAACGACGTGACGACATTGGCTTCCTTTTCCTTGCCCTTTTCGAAGGCGGCGATCATCGTCCGAATGTGTTCGAGCTCGCTGCGCATCCTCTTGTATTCGGTGATATGCGCGTCGCGCTCGGCGATCGTGTCGTCTGAATTTGGCCGCTCGCCGGTCAGCGTCTGGATCTTGGCATCGATCTGAAGAATTAATCCGGCAACTGCGAGATTAATTTCCTTCTCATTTGCTTCAACCGCTTGGCCGATTCTCGTGCGAGCCTTGCTCTTCCTTCTTTGACCGGGCTGCAAGTCTTTTAGAACAGTACGAGCAAGTTGATCAATATTGGCAAATGATCCGTAGTAGACACCGTCGGCTTTGAGAAAAGCCAGATAGGCGCGTTGCAGATCGGCTCGGTCACTCGGACTTGGCGGCCGATCCGGCATATAATCATCGTGCGCAATGTACACATAGGGCCGCCGTTTGTAATAGCGCGCCAGGAAAAACTCCCACTGAGTATAGCTCGCCTCTTTGATGTCCTTCGGCAGCACATTTGGGAGGCGCTCGGCAGCACGCCCAGGCGGGCAGGCACCGGACTGCTTGCCGACGATGCAAATCACCGCGCGGCAATCGCGGATGTATTCGGCGAGCCGCCCCAGCAATGTCTCGCTGTCGGGACTGAGGGTGAAATCGCTCTGGACCGTCACCTCGTGGCCGCATACGCGCAGGTCGGCGGCCAACGCGTCGCGCGCCTTGCCGAACTCGCTGGTGACCGCCGAGACGAAGATTTTCAGCCGCTCTTGAGCCATGGGTGCATTCAAGCACAACCTGCCCGAGCGTGAAACTGCAGCGGCCTTGTTTCCCGGATGCGGTGCAGCGCGTAGCGCAGCGGAGCGGTGCACCGCTGATCCGGGATCGTCCCAAGCTCGGAGTGCGTGACGATCCCGGGTCTGCAGCGCACCACTACGCTTCGCTCCGTGCTGCGCCCGGGAAACGCGCATTGAATGATTCGCGGATTTCGCACCGATTCTCGTGCTCAGCGCTGTCCCGAGCAAACTAACGAGCGCAAAAACCCACGCTGAATCAACGCCCTCCCCGTCCCCCACGATAACGCTTGACTCCGCCGCCGCGGCCACTAAAAGCCGGCGCCCTCTCGCTCACGTGAAAGGTCGTCAGGCGGTGACCCCGTCTGGCGGAGCGGGATGCGGTGCCCGCGGACGGCGGCTCGTCACCGCCGCACTCGGGCGGCTTTGGGCATCATGTGCTCCGGTACTACGGCCGGAGTGTGAGGTGCTGTCACTGGACTGGGACAGGCGGGCGCGGTTAACGCCCGCGGAGCAGTGCACGACCTTCGCCCCGGTTGGCGGTCCATAAGGTCGCGCGCTCCCGCCACGTCCCAGGAAGCCTGGCCTGAAGCTGAGTTGGTAAGGTGACAACCGACCAACGAGAGCCGCAGTGGAACGCCGACAGGCGAGCGCGTCAAAGCGGGTGAGTGCATAGACGGCACTTGTCCGCGGCGCGCGCGCCGCATCGGCCGATGCGGAGGTTTGTGCAGCGTCTGTCGGCGTTCTGCTTCCTTTTTATTTTCTTTATTTCGTAGCCCGGGTGAGCGAAGCGATACCCGGGACCGGCATTAAAGCTTTCAACGCTGACCCCGGATGTCGCTTCGCTCATCCGGGCTACACTTTTGTTTCGTGCGCCGCGTCCGACCGTGATGCATCCGGCCATCCACTGCCGGATCGCTCTGACGAAGGTCGGCCCGCGGCGAAGGTCTTGCCCCTGGCTTGCCCATAACTCGGACGCGAACAAAAAACGCGCCGCGAGAACGGGAAGC
Source organism: Xanthobacteraceae bacterium (assembly GCA_030036975.1). Taxonomy (GTDB): domain Bacteria; phylum Pseudomonadota; class Alphaproteobacteria; order Rhizobiales; family Xanthobacteraceae; genus BOG-931. The sequence continues at coordinate 1,825 of JASHSE010000295.1, forward strand.
TATGACCTTCACCCTCCCCTGCAGGGGGAGGGTCGGCGAGCGAAGCGCGCCGGGGTGGGGTCCGCGCTTCCAACATTTCACTACCCCACACCGATGCCTCGCTTACGCTCAGCATCGACCCTCCCCCTGCAGGGGAGGGTGAATGGCGAAGGTCAAATAAACCGAAACGTTTGCTATGCACCCGCACCGTCAGAGCGCCTCACAGCGCCCGCAAATGCCTAATCGGCTTGCCGGGCGCGATCGCTTGCGCGGCGGCGATGATGGCGTCGGCGTCGATGCCGTAGTGCCGGTAGAGATCGGCGATGCTGCCGGTCTGGCCGAAATGCTCGACGCCGAGCGGGCGCACGCGATGGCCGTTGACGGCGCCGAGCCAGGCCAGCGTCGCCGGATGGCCGTCGAGCACGGTGACGATGCCGCAATGCGGCGGCAGGCCGGCGAACAAGCGCTCGATATGCGAGCGGGCGTGAATGAGGCCGCGCTCGCGCGCGCGCAGCGCCGCGGTCCAGCCGGCGTTGAGCCGGTCGGCCGAAGTGACGGCGAGGAGGCCAACGTCACGGCGGTCCTCGGCCATCAGGCCGACGGCGCGGATCGCCTCCGGCGCCACCGCGCCCGTCGTGGCGACCACCACCTGGCAATTCGGTCCCGGCTCGCGCAGCCAATAGGCGCCGTCGACGATGGCCTGGCGCAGCGCCGCCGTCATGGCGCGCCGAATCTGCTCGATCGGCCGCGTCGACAGCCGCAGATAGATCGAGCCACCGGTTTCGTCGCGCAGCCAGTTGCGCTCCGCCACTTCGCCCTCGCCACCGCCGCCGCCGCCGTCCTTCTGGATGTAGTCGAGCGCGAACGCCAAGATGACGGCAAGCTCATCGACGAAGGCCGGCTCGAACGCGGCGAGGCCGTCCTGCGCCAGGCCGATCAACGGCTCGGCGATCGACTGGTGCGCACCGCCTTCGGGCGCCAAGGTGATGCCGGACGGCGTCGCCACCAGAATGAAACGCGC
>JASHSE010000296.1 GCA_030036975.1 Xanthobacteraceae bacterium
CCGACCTGGATCGCATCGCTGTCCGGCTCAACCGCGCAAGAGAGGACTATGAACAATGGCTAAGAAACGAGTCGCCGATATCCCGGTAACGCCCGGCAGCGGCAACGTCTTTGCCGACCTCGGCTTGCCCGAGCCCGAAGAAGAGCTGACCAAGGCGCAACTGGCGTCGCATATCCGCCACGCCATCAGGGATCGGCGACTAGGCCAGGGCGCCGCGGCAAGGCTGATGGGGATCGATCAACCCAAAGTATCGGCGCTTCTGAATGGCCGCCTGGCAAATTTTTCCAGCGAACGCTTGATGCGACTTCTGACGGCGCTGGGCAAGGACGTAGATATTACGATCAAAGACGCATCGAGGAAGCGCGAGATTGGCCGGATACGAGTGAGGACCGAAATGCATGCCTGACGCAGCTTCTTCTATTGCGCCGCCCCGCCCGTTGTTCCTGCCGACCGCTCGGCAGACGACCTGGCTCGTTGCCATCGGCTTTCTGGCCGTGGGCGAGGCGTTTTATCTGCGCTTCATGGCGATCGAGAATGCCAATATGGCGCTCGCCTGTCGGGGTGGGCTTTCCACCTGGCTGTGCAGCACCTTTCGGGTGACGATCCCGCTGTTCCAGTACGAGGTGTTCGGCGCCGTGGCGCTTGCCGTTGCGCTCATCAACCTGATGCGGCCCTCGATCGTCCTGGTAGGACTAGCCCTGGCGGCGGCGGGCTTCGGCCTCGTCCTGCACAATGTCGATCTCGCCGCGCTCGCCGTCGGCGCGGTCATTCTAAGCCTGGCGCGCCCCGCGCCCGGGCCAGAATGAACGCAAGGCCGAGCAGCGCCGCGCAGAACCAGACGGCTTGCCAGTTGGCGAAGCTTTCGTTGACGACGATGTAGACCGCCGAGCCGGCAAGAACGAATGCCGCCATGCGCTCGGCCCTGGCCGGCCGACCCGGTCGGCGCTCCGCCGATGCGCACAGCACCAGATAGGGCAGCACGGCAGCGCCGAGCGCCGCAAACGGAATATCGCGGTAGCGCGGATCGAACACCAGGCCCAACGCGGTCTGTATCGCCAGGAGAACGAGCAGCAGCAGGCTTAGGCCAAGCGCCCAGGCCAGGGCGTCGCGTTGTGCGCCGGCGCCGCCGAGTAGCGCCGAAAATGGCAGCGGCGGCCGGCGCACGGCACAGGCCATGGCGCAGACGATCGGCGCGGCTGCGGCGATTGCCGCCAGCGCCAGCGAGCGCAGCCAGCCGCCGGCACTGAAGCTCTCGGGCGCAACCAGCGCGACCGTCCAGCCGAACAGCACCGCCGGAAGGTAGGTCAGCCCGACCACCCGCCACCAGAACAAGGGTGGCGCCGGCTTGGCTCGCCCGGCTGCAAACGCACCCGCAAAGGCCGCCGCGGCAAGCGCAATTCCCGCCAAAGCTTGCAATAGCCAATCGGGATGATCGGATATGGCGCCGCCGCTGAAGCTGAATTTCGGTGCACCGGTAGCCCGGTCGAAAATGCCCCATTGGCCGCCGACCGTGCCTTCGAGCCAGCGCTTCCAGGGCTGGTCGAAGGCTTCGATCACATTGACCCGGACGTTGTTGCGCTTGGCGAAAGCGAGCGTCTCCAGAATGGCACGAGCCTGGTTCGACGGCGAGGGCCGCGCGCCTTCGCGCATGCGGCCGCCGCTCGGCCAGCCCAGTTCGCCGATCATGATCTCCTTGCCGGGAAAGGCGGCGGCGACGCGGTTGCGGATCGCTTCGACATGGGCGGCCGCGTGCGCGGCCGGGATCGGGAAATCCTCCCAATAGGGCAGCATGTGAATGGTAATGAAGTCCACCGCATTCGCCACTTCGCGATAGCGCAGCCAAAATTCCCAAACGTCGGCGTAAGTGACCGGCTCCGGCACCTGTGCCTTGACCTCGCGGATCGTGGCAATCAGCTCCGAGACCGGCATCTCGCCGCGCAGCAAGACTTCGTTGCCGACGATCACGGCGCTGATCACGTCGGCATATTGCTTGGCGAGCGCGATGGTGGCGGCGACCTGCCGGCGATTCTTGTCCGCGTTGCTGGAGAGCCACAATCCGTCCAAAACCTTCAGACCGTGGCGGCGGGCGCCCGCGAGTATGTCGGCGGCGCCATCGTCGACCGAATAAATCCGCACGCAGTCGCTGTATTTGGCGATCAGCGTCAAATCCTGATCGATCTGCGCGGCGCCTACGCGGGTACCGTCGACCAGTGGATCCTGGCTGCCGCGATATGGCGCATAGGAAACACAATAAAGCTTGGCGCCGGGATCAAGCGGCGATGGCGGCAGCGCGACCGGACGGCCAAGCCACCACCAGGTCGCGCCGATCGCGAGCGCGGTCAGCGCAAACAGCGAAAGCGCCTGGCCGACGCGATGTCCGTTGGCGGATGGAAAAAACACCGCCTGCCATTAACCTTGACCGCGCGTCGTGCCAAGCCGCCGCGCGGTTCCGGGCGTCCGCACCGCGATGCGCGCTGGACAAATCGCCGAACTTGCGATGTGGTCTCGCCCGGCCGCGGCGGGCAAAACCGGCCGCAATGCCGGCTCGGTCGGTGCCTCGCAACCGTCACACGTCGCAAAAACCTCTTACGCATCCAAAGTCGAAAACATGGTCCTTCGTGTTCTCCGCATCGTGGTCGGGCTGGGCGCCGCGATCTGGATCGCGGCTGCCGTCCCGGCGCCAACCGGCACGGCTTTCGCCCAAAGCGGCAGCGCACCCAAGGCGGCGGAAAAGCCGCCAGCCCCCGGTCCGGCGCCGGCGCAGAAGACCGAGGAATACGCCGACATCCAGCACGCCATGACCGGTCCGGCCGGCAACCCCGAATGTACCTGGCTCGGCCGGCGCGTGATCAGCCTATTGTGGCGCGACGACATCGAGACGGCCTTTCGCCATCTCGATCTCTACGACCGGTTCGGCTGTCCGGCCGCCCACATCCCGGCGACCTTTCGCTGCCTGATCCTGCAGACCAACACCATCGATCCGAAGGCTCCCGACAGCCTCAACAACCGGGTCACGGCCTGCTGGATCAATCCAACCGCGCCCGCGCCTCCCCCGCCTGCCGCGGCCGTGCCGGCGTCGAGCGCGACCAGCAAACACTAGGCAGAAAGCTGTTCTCGAACGCCGCCGCGGCACCCGGCCAAGTGCGTCACAATCCAAGTGCGTCACAATCCAAGTGCGTCAAAATTCTGTCCGTTGTCTTGAATTTGCCACGCACGCTCGCTACCTGATCGGTCGCCGCTCGCAAGGTGGCCTACCCTCCTTACGACCATCGTCGAACCTTTTGGGGACAGGTTCGGGCCCGTGCCCTCAAATCCCCGCGTGGTTGAGAATCAATGCGCACCGTCGCTGCCGTGCTCGCGCTCGTTGTGTGCGTGCATGCCGGGCTATGGGTTCTGTTGCGCACACAAGCCGACGCGCCGGAATTCAACGGTCAACTCGCGAGTCTTTCTTACGCGCCGTTCGCCAGTTCGGATCATCCCGATTACGGTGCGCGGCCGACCCCCGAACAAATCCGCGCCGATCTGAAAGCCATCGCGCCCTATACGCGCGCCATCCGGCTCTATTCATCGACCGGCGGCGCGGAATTGGTGCCGCCGATCGCCGCCGAGTTCGGCCTTAAGGTCACGGTCGGCGCTTGGATCAGCAAGGACAAGGAGCGCAACGCGCGCGAAATCGCCGCCGCCATCGATCTTGCCCGCCATAACAGCAACGTCGATGCCATCGTGGTCGGCAACGAAACGATCCTTCGCGATGAGATGTCGCTCTCCGGGCTGATCAAGCTTATCAAAAAAGTCAAGCGCGAGAGTCCGGTGCCGGTGACCACCGGCGAAATCGGTTCGGTCTGGCTCGAACATCCCGAGCTCGCCTCCGCGGTCGATTTCGTTGCTGCGCACGTGCTGCCGTACTGGAACGGGATCGATGCGTCGCACGCCGTCGATTACACGATCGAGTTCTACGACAAGCTGCGCCGCGCGCTGCCTGGCAAGCGCATCGTCATCGCCGAATTCGGCTGGCCGAGCGCCGGCTACAATTTCCAGAACGCGTTTCCGGGCCGCACCGAGCAGGCGATCGTGCTGCGCGACTTCGTCTCGCGCGCCCAGGCCTACGGCATCGACTATAACATCGTCGAGGCCATCGATCAGCCGTGGAAGACGTTCGAAGGCGGCGTCGGTCCGTATTGGGGCATTTTCGACGCTTCGCGCCAAGCCAAATTCTCCTGGACCGGGCCGATCGACGATCCGGATTACTTCAAGCGCGCCGGGCTGGCCGTGCTGCTCGGCCTGCTGCTGTCGCTGCCCATCCTGGCGCTTGCCGGCGCCACCGCCACGCAAGCGCTGATGCTGGCGATCTCCGCGCATGTCGCCGGCGCCTGGTTCGCTGCCGTGATCGCGTTCTGGAAGGGCCATTATTTCGTGCCGGGCGCCGCGTTCGCGCTCGGGCTCGGCATCGTGCTGTTGCTGCCGCTCGTCGCTATCGCGCTGGCGCGGCTCGACGAGATCGCGGCGATCGCTTTCGGCCGGCCGCCGCGGCGGCTGGCCGCTTCGCCGCCACTCGTGCCCGAGCCGTTTGCGCCGAAAGTGTCGATCCATATTCCGGCGTGCTGCGAGCCGCCCGACATGCTCAAGGCGACGCTCGATGGCGTGGCGCGGCTCGATTATCCGAATTTCGAATGCGTGCTGGTGATCAACAACACGCCCGATCCGGCTTTGTGGCAGCCGGTCGAGCAGCACTGCCGCACGCTCGGCGAGCGCTTCAAGTTCGTCAATGCCGAGAATCTGAAAGGCTATAAGGCCGGCGCCTTGCGCCTGGCGCTAGCCAACACGGCGGCGGACGCGGACATCGTCGGCGTCATCGACGCCGACTACGTGGTCGCACCGGACTGGCTGAAGGATTTGGTGCCGCTGTTTGCCGATCCGCAAGTCGGCCTGGTGCAATCGCCGCAGGATCACCGCGACGGCGGCCGTTCGCCGATGCACCGCGCCATGAACGCCGAATATGCCGGCTTCTTCGACATCGGCATGGTGCAGCGTAACGAGTTCAACGCCATCATCGTGCACGGCACCATGTGCCTGATCCGGCGCGCCGCGCTCGATGCCGCCGGCGGCTGGTCGAGCGATACCATCGTCGAGGACGCCGATCTCGGGCTCACGCTGCTCGAAGGCGGTTGGAGCGCCCATTACACCAACCGGCGCTACGGCCATGGGCTGCTCCCCGACACGTTCGACGCCTACCGGCGGCAGCGCCATCGCTGGGCGTTCGGCGGCTTGCAGATTTTGCGCAAGCATTGGCGGCGGCTCCTCCCCGGCGTCGACGGGCTCACGCGCGAGCAGAAGCGCGAATATGCGGTGGGCTGGCTTAATTGGCTCGGTGCTGAAAGCATCGGCGCCGTGGTCGCGCTGCTCAACATCCTGTGGGTGCCGTTCGTCGCCTATTCGAGCAGCGGCGTTGCGGTTTCTATTGCCACTTGGTGCCGCGATTGGTCGGAGGCGGTCGCCAAGCAGACGGATACATACGGGAGATTCGCAGATTTACTTGCGCAATTCGGCGATTGGCTTGCCCAATTCGCGGAGACGCTGGCCCGGTTCGGCGCGGTGCCGGATCGTGTTTTGACGCTGCCGATCATCGCCGCCTTTGCCGTGTCGGTCGCGCATTTCGCTTTGCTCTATCGGCTGCGGGTGCGGGCTTCATTGGCTGCGATGGCCGGCGCGGTTGTCGCCGCGATGTCGCTGCAATGGACCGTGGCGCGCGCCGTCGGCACCGGCATTATCACTGAACACGCGCCGTTCCTGCGCACGGCCAAAGGCGGTACGGGGCGGCGGGGTCTGGATTTCTCCGCCTTCTGGGAAGCGGTCATCGCCGGCCTTCTGCTCGCCGGCGCGGTGATGCTCGCGCTCACCAACTTCAAACAGATCCGCGAGATCAACATTTTCGCGGTGGTCCTGGTGGTGCAGAGCCTGCCGTTCCTCGCCGCAACGCTGCTCGCGCTGGTCGAAGGCACGCGGCTGAACTCGTTCGCCTATTGGCAGGGCGTCGCGGCCAAGACCGCCGTGCTGTTGCCGCAGCCGAAAGTCATCGCCGAAGAGCCGAAGCTGCCGAGCGACAATCAGATCGAAGCGGCGCAGTAGCGTTCATCCTTCCCCGCGCAGCGGGGAAAGGGGGGACCGTGCTGCACAGCAGCTCGGTGGCAGGAGTTCGGGATTCAACGAAACTCCTTGGATGAGGATGATGAGCGGAGGCCAGCGCGCGCTCATCGCCTTGCTTCGCAAGATAGTCCCCCTCGCCTGCGACATTTCGCAGGCGAGGATCTCGCGGCAAACCACGCGGGATGCTGCGTGCATAGCGCGGGGCAAAGGATACGCGTCCCCGTTTACTCGATGCTCCCCGCTGGGCGCGTAGGCTCGGGAGGGCGAGTGAGGGCCACCTTCGCCTTTGTTCCAAGTGAAGATTGTGGAATGAACACGATGACCGTAAGCGCCCCGAGCCATTCAGCCATAGCGCCAACAAGGAACCCAGCCCGCAAGCCCGACAAAATCTCGGCTATACGCGAGGTAGAAACCTCTTCTATGGCGCTTCCCTGGCCTGCATACGTGGCGAACACAGCCCCGACGATGGCAACCCCTAATGCAGCCCCTGCAATTCTTGCAGCATTAACGACGCCCGACGCCGTTCCAGTCCGGTGCTGCGGGACACTGGCGACCGCCACGGCCACGACGGGTCCGGAATTCAGACCAAGCCCTAAACCGATGACCGCAAGAGCTCCTTCGGCAAGCCATAATGGATACGCTTGATTTGCGAATGCGAGGCCAAGCAGACCGAGTCCCATCAGAGCCATACCGCAGGTCATTATTGTCTTTGGTCCCGCAGCTGCGGCCAGGGAGCCGGAAATTCGCGCTACCAAGAAAAACACTACCGACATCGGAAGGAGTTCGATTCCTGCAGCGAACACAGTGATGCCGCGTACCTCCTGGAGATAAAGCGGCACGAGGAACATCATTCCGTACATGCCGAAGGTCATCAGCACCGCCACCACTATCGCCGCCGAGAATGGCTGCGAACGAAATAGTCCTAGAGGCAGAAGCGCTCCGTCTCCCACCTTCTTCTCCACCACCGTGAACGCCACTGCCGCCACTGCCGCTACCACGGCAGCTAGAAGCAATTCATAAATGCCCTGCGCGTCCCATCCAACCTCACCACCTCGGATGGCTGCAAACGACAGTGCGCCAAGCGCCAACATGGCGAATACCTGCCCAGCCATGTCAAAACGCCGCCCATCGGGATGCGAGGATTCCGGGACGAACCGTAGACAGCTCACGATCGCCAGGACGCCCACCGGTACGGCGACGAGGAATGCAGATCTCCATCCCCACCAATTCACCAAAAACCCACCAAGAGTTGGACCGATCGCAAGCGCAAGCCCGTTACAGCTTGCCCAAATGCCAACCGCCTTCGCGCGCTCGGCCGGCTCTGGGTAAACGTGAGCTATGATGGCAAGCGAAACGGGTACGGCGAAGGCCGCACCCAGGCCGGTTATGCTTCGTGCAGCCACCAGAAGGGCCGGATTTGGAGCCAATCCGCACGCAAGAGAGCCGATCGTGAACGCTAGAATGCCTGTAAGAAAGATCCGGCGGCGCCCGTAAAGGTCACCTAGAACGCCTCCAGTCAACAACAGACAGGCGTAAGCCAAATTATAAGCATCAACGACCCATTGGAGTTGGCTAACGCTGGCGTCTAACCCCGTCCCAATAGGCCGAAGCATCAAATTGACGACCGAAGTATCGACCTGGGCGATAAGCACGCCCATACACATCACGGCGAGGGTCCACCGCTTTTGCGCATCGCGTTGGGGCGGCCGCGCCCATAAAGTACTGTCGGACGACGCACCAGTCACAGTTACCTCGCGTTATCGAGCCTCGGTACCATCTCGCAGAACCAGCGCGAGCGAGCCGCCCCGGCAGCTTGGAACGAAGGGTGGTTTATGTCGGCTCGACGAGTACGACTGCGTCACAAATCACGAGAAGCCGGCAATTTCGCCGCTTTCAAGAGGCGCGATGATAGCCGGCTTTACTGGAATTCCGCGCATAATCAGGTCATCGCTTGGTTTGTGACGCAGGTCGTACCAGCAGTCTGCGGAAAAACCCATTTTCACCGTGAACATAGGCGAATCTACGGGTGAGGGCGTGGAATCGGACCGTGAACATTGTTCTGTTTTTCAGCAGACTGCTAGAGCAGCGTGAATTCAGATCGCTCTCGTCTGATCAGCTTCGGCAACGCACGACCTTGGATGAGGGACTTGAACCACTCAGTTTGCTGGTGCGCAGCGAATGCTTTTTCGTCGGCAAACAGCTCGTAAAAGATGAATGCCGCGGGGTCGTTGCGTTTTCTCCCGACAAGGAAAAGGTTGACACCAGGTTCACTTCGAGCCTTCACGACGAATTCAGCGAGGATGTCTGCAATCTCATCGGCGAATTCCGGCTTGACGTCCCAATTGGCAACCACCAGAAAGTTTCCCGTTCTCGCCAAATCCTTGATGTCGCCTTTCTGCATTTTGTACTCTCCGCTTTCTGTGTTGAACGTTCAATGCTCAAGTCGTCTCACGAAGCTGGAGGCATTTCAGCCAGTTTTACTTCGGTCCGAGCGAACATTGTCCGCTGTTGAAAATCGGCACAATGAGGTCAGCATTCCTCTCGCAACGCGATGCTCTTGGTTCGGGCCACTCCAACGCGGCCGATATTGCGCTGGGCCTTCCCGGGCAACCGCCATGATGGTCTCGAGCAGCTGCCCGACGAGCGGCCCGGCTAGGCTGTAGAAGCGATGACGCCCCTGTCTGTAGCCTTCGATGAGAGCACTATCCTTGACTCTGTTTAGACAGCCGCTCGCCGGCGGCGCGCTTACTTCCGCAACCTCCGCCAAGGCGCTCGCTGTCAGAGCTTTGCCAGCCATGAGCGCAGACAGCATGGATGCACGGGCCGGGTCGCCGATGGGCGCGGCTATGGGTGCAATCTTTGGTCCTGATTCCATGTAGCAGGTATGGCAGACAATTGGGCGCGATGGTTCGGTGGCGGCCGAAGCGTGGGGCGGCCGTTTCTCCGGCCATGGGCATACGTCCTGGCACCCACGGGTATCGTGGCCGCACTGGACGTTCACGTTCTACCCCATCGCAACAAGGTTGACGCCCAGGTCATGCCAGCGCCGGCCGCGACCATTAGAAGAAGATCGCCCGGACGCAGTCTTTGCGCCTCTACTGCACTGTGCAGGGCGAGCGGGATTGATGCAGCGGAGGTGTTTGCATGCTGATCTACCGTCACAAGAACCCGCTCAGCGGGGACACCAAGCTGCCCGGCAAGCGTCGCGATAATCCTCTTGTTGGCTTGGTGTGGGATCAGCCAATCTATCTCGGTCCCGTCCACGCCGGCCGAATTCATTGCTTCTTGTGCAATCTCCGTCATTTTGGCGACAGCGTGTTTGAAAACTTCTCGTCCATCCATGCGAAGCTTTCCCACCGCGGTCGCACTCGACGGGCCTCCATCCACAAACAGGGCATCGTAAAGACGTCCGTCGGTTCGCGTATGGCAGGTGATGATGCGG
>JASHSE010000297.1 GCA_030036975.1 Xanthobacteraceae bacterium
AAGCTGATTGCGATTTTCCCGGAGGAAATCCGGCCGCTGCCTGCTCTGGCCCGCTTTAAAGTGGGGACCGCCGAAATCGTTGAAGCCGCTTCATCGACCAGACCTGCGAACCCGGCCGGCCGGCTATGAACGTTGTCACGCCGATTCGCTGTTCTGTCGCCGCGAAGCCATCACTGCCGGTGCCGGCGCGCCCGCGCTGGCAGCCGCTTCGTATCGGCTTGGTCGATCTCTTTCATTATGACAGCGAGGAGTTCTGGTTTCGCGACGGCCACCTGCTGCTCCGCGGCAACAACGGCACCGGCAAGTCCAAGGTTTTGTCGCTGACCCTGCCGTTTTTGTTCGACGCGCAGACCAAGTCCTCGCGCCTCGAACCCGACGGCGATGCGAGCAAAAAGATGTCTTGGAATTTGCTGCTCGGTCGACACGAGCGGCGGATGGGCTACGCCTGGATTGAATTCGGGCGGCTCGCGGAAGACGGCACGCCGCAATACCTCACGCTCGGCAGCGGTCTGGCCGCCGTTGCCGCGCGCTCCCACGTCGACAGTTGGTTCTTCGTGCTCGACGGCCGCCGCATCGGCCTCGATTTGTGGCTCACGAATCCTCAGCGGGTCGTCCTGACCAAAGAGCGGCTGAAGGATGTTTTGGGCGAGCATGGTCAAGTCTTTGACGCGGCCACGACGTACCGCCGCGTCGTTGACGAGCGCCTTTTCCAGCTTGGCGCAGCGCGGTATTCGGCGCTCATGGATACGCTCATCCAGCTGCGCCAGCCGCAACTCGCCAAAAAACCCGATGAAGCCAGCCTCTCCAACGCGTTGACAGAGGCACTGCCCCCGCTGTCCACTGAACTGCTTGGCGACGTCGCCGACGCCCTCAATCAGTTGGAGGAAGACCGCCGTCAATTGGCGGAGTATGAAGCGCTCGCGCGCGCCGTCGGTCAATTTAACGAGCGCTACTGGTTCTACGCAAAGATGCAGACGCGGCGACAGGCGCGCAACCTTCGCAGCGCGCAAACCGGTTTTGACTCGGCGAGCCGCGCCCTCAACGAAGCGCGCGCGGAACTAGAACAGGCTCAAACCGCCGAAGCGCGGGCAACCGCGAGCCAGCAAAAAGCCGCGAGCGAGCTGCGCAGCTGCAGGACGCGCTTGCAGGTTCTGCAGTCCGATCCCGCCAATACCGATGCGAACCGCCTTGACCTCGCGTCACGGGAAGCGGACGCGCGGCAGCGCGACGCCGACGAGGCGACACATGGCGACGCCGACGCGAAGGCCAGGCTCGACCGCGAGAGCCAGGCCGCGCGGGAGCGCGACGCTCAGAGGACCCAGGCCGAGAATGCCTTGGCGGCGACCCGGAAGGCATCTTTGGAGTCGGTTCGTACCAGCGGAATTGAGGGCCCGTGGATGCGTAGCCTGCTGTGCTCGGCCGGCCCAGATGATCTGACCGCGTTTGATCCGGAGAACGTGAAAAACGCCCAAAACGATTTGCGGCAAATTCTCGATCGGCGCCGGGAACAGGCCGCGCTTGTGCGGCAACGCCGGAACGACATGGACCGCGCACAGCAAGAACACGCGGCGAAAAGTCAGGCGCGCGACGAGCGTTTTGAAGAAACCAGGGCCGCGATGGCGCGCCGCAAGGCCACCGATGATCTCGTCGCACGGGAAGGCCGAGCGTTGCTCGACGCCTGGCAGAACCATTTTGATAGCTTGCAGCAACTCACGGTGCCCGACGCGCAAGCCCTGACGGAAGCGTTAGGTGCCTGGGTTTGTAATCTACAGGGCGAAAATCCGGCCCGCGCCGCGCTGCAGACGGCCCAGCAGCTGGCGAGCGAGCGATTGGCAAGGCGTCAGTCCGAACTCGTGGCCGAACGCGACAGGCTAGAGTCCGAAAAGTCCGACTTGGAAGCGGAGCGCGAACGACTCGAACAAGGCGAAGAACGTAGGCCAGCGGAGTCAGCCTACCGCACGCCGGAAGCTCGTATCGGGCGGTCGGGTGCGCCCTTGTGGCAACTGGTCGATTTCATGAACGAAGTCGATGAAGGACAGCGCGCGGGACTAGAAGCGGCGCTTGAAGCCTCGGGCTTGCTCGATGCATGGGTCGCGCCCGACGGCCGGGTCCATACGGCCGACGGGGGCCAACTTATTCTGGATACACAGCTGATTCAGCGCCCGCATCGTGACGCCACGCTGGCGGCTTGGCTGCGGCCTTCAGGTTCAATCGTCGAGCACGCAATTATTGCGGCCGTTCTTCGCGGCATGGCCTGCACGGCGGAGGATGATGGCGTCCACGAGACTTGGCTCTCTCCCGACGGACGCTTCCGTATTGGCGCGCTTGCCGGTGCCTGGGCCAAGCCGGTTGCCACGTATATCGGTTATTCGGCCCGCGCCGCCGCGCGTGCGCGCCGGCTCGAAGCAATCGTGCGTGAGACCGCAAAATTGACGGACGCGCTGGCCGAGTTAGAGGAACGTTTCGCCGAACATTCCCGCCATCAGGCCCGGGCCGCGGCCGAATGGCAAACCGCGCCCGGCGACGATGCGCTGCGGAATGCTCACGTCGAAGCTGCCTCCTGCGGCCGCGAATATCAGACGGCGTGCGGCCGACTGGAGCAGGCCGAACAGCAATTGGCCTCAGTGCACCGAAATCTGCAGGCGGCGCTCGCGGCCCTCGGACGCGACGCCGAAGACCTGCATCTTCCCGACACCCATCAAGGATTGGATCTGGTCGAACGCGCGCTTGCCCAACTGGGCGAGGCCGCGCTCGCTATCGGTCACGCCGTAGAAAATCTGCGCCGGGCACACGCCGAGCTTCTCCAACAGCGCCGGCGCGAGGACGAGGCGCGAAGCGATGCCGACCGATGCGCGAAGAACGCCGCGGACCGCCGCGCGCAGGCTGCCGAAGCCAGAGTCCAACTCGAAACGCTTCGCGAGTCGGTCGGCGCGAAGGTTGCCGAATTTCAGCAGCGTCTCGAAAAGGCGCGCGCCGCCGTTACCACCGGCGAAGATTTTTTGGAAAATAAGGACAAGGAGCTTCGTCTCGCAGGCGAGACGCGCGCCCGCGCCGATCTGACAGCAAACCACGCGCAAACGACGTTGCAAGAGCGCAGTGCGAGCCGCCAGCAGGCCATCGAACGCCTCCAGGGTTTTGCCGCGACCGATCTTCTTTCGGTGGCTCTCCCGGAAATCGATCTGCCCGACCTGCGCACGGCGTGGACCATCGAGCCCGCGCTGAGCCTCGCGCGCCGCTGCGAGCAGGCGCTCAGTACGATTGCGGACGACGACGAGGCGTGGAAGAGAGTGCAAACCCAGCTCTCCCACGACTACACCGAGCTTAGCCGCGCGCTCAGTGCCCTGAGCCATCAGGCTCAAATGGAACAAACAGCCGACTACGGCCTGGTCGTGACCATTTCCTATCAGAACCGTTCCGAGAGGCCAGATCGGCTCAAACTCAGGCTTGAAGCGGAAATCGCCCAAAGACGTGAGCTGCTCACGGCTCGCGAGCGCGAAGTGCTGGAAAACCATCTGCAGGCCGAAATCGCGGCGGCCATTCAGAGATTGTTGCAAGACGCCGAGCGACAGGTCGATGCGATCAACAAGGAGCTGCACAAGCGCCCAACAACGACTGGCGTTCGCTTTCAACTGAAATGGCTGCCTCTGCCCGAAGGGACCGAAGGAGCGCCTGTGGGCCTCGACGCAGCGCGCAAGAAGCTTCTCAACACCAGCAGCGATCTTTGGACTCCGGAAGATCGCCGTGTCGTCGGCGCCATGCTTCAAGAACGCATTGCGACCGAACGGGCAAACGCGGATGCGGCAAGTGGCGGCAGTCTCCTTGACCAGCTCGCGAGGGCTCTCGATTATCGGCGCTGGCACCGGTTTACGGTGCAACGCTGGCAGGACGGGCAATGGCGCAAATTGTCCGGCCCGGCATCGAGCGGCGAACGTGCGTTAGGCCTGACCGTGCCTCTGTTCGCTGCCGTCGCGAGCTACTACAGCCAGAGCAGCTATCCACATTCGCCGCGTCTCGTCCTGCTCGATGAGGTGTTCGCCGGCATCGACGATGCGGCGCGCGCTCACTGCATGGGCTTGATCCGCGAATTTGGCCTGGATTTCATCGTCACGAGCGAGCGTGAATGGGGATGCTACGCCGAATTGCCCGGTGTTTCGACTTGCCATCTGCAGCGGCATGAGGGCATTGACGCCATTCACGTATCGCGCTGGACCTGGGACGGGCGCGCGAAAAGCCGCGAAAATGATCCCAATCGGCGATTTGCCGACTCATGACGACGACGCGGGATGGACGCCTGCAGCGCTTGCTTGGCGGGGCTCCTTTGATCGCGCTGCGAAGACGCTTGCGGCAAAGATACGAACGCGGCGCGGCGGACGGAAATATTGAAATCTTTCGCATTTCGAATCTGGCGCCTGTCGAACACGCCGCGCTCGCGTCGCTCCTAGGCCGGCCCGCACGATTCTCCAGTTCCATGCAAGTGGATGTTCGCGCCATCGACGCCGCCTTGCAGCGCGCCGGGATCGCCGGCTCTTTGCGCGAAGCCCTGGAACAGATCGACGGACCTATCATCCATGCCGAAACTGCACGCCTGAGCACCGAGGCGCTTTGGTCGCAAGTCGTTTCGCGTTGCGGTCACCCCGGGCTCGCTAAGTTGCTTCATACTTCCGCGGGACTCGGCCTTCTCAAAAGATTGTCGAGCCGCGACATAGAGACGGCCGCGCGTTTGTGCGCCGGCGCGGAAACCGTCTTGCAAGCGCTCCCGGCCAACGGCACCAGCCGCGCCCACTTGGCGGCCAACACGCTTGGCGACGCGCACGCGCTCGACAACGGCCGTGCAACGGCAACGCTGGTTTTGACCGTGTGGCGAGACATCATCGCTCCTCTCACGGCGGTCGATGAAACGGTGCCCGGCGCACAAGAGAACGACCGTCTTCAGCCCGAAGCCGCGGACGAACGGATTCGCGACATCTGGGCGAGAGCGGGCGTTCTCGTCAACGAACTGGCACGGCCAGCCCTGCTGCTGAACCTATCCGCACGCGCAAATTCGCGTTTCGACAAGCCCTCGGGCGAACCCGACTACGTTTCGTTGCGGCTTCTGCTGCGCTCTTCTCCTTGCTGGAACGTCGGCGGCCAAGACGTGTTTGTCTGTGAGAACCCCAATCTGATCGCGATCGCGGCGGACCGATTGGGCCGCCGGTGTGCGCCGATGATTTGTACGGAAGGCATGCCCGCGGCCGCGCAGCGCACGCTCTTGAACCAAGTGGTGCGCGCCGGCGCCCGGCTCCGGTATCATGGTGATTTCGACTGGCCCGGCTTGCGTATCGGCAATCATGTGATCCGCGAGTATGCCGCGCGGCCTTGGCGATTTGGGGCTTCGGACTACGCCGCGGCTGTTCAGGCGGCTCCACGTCCCGGACTCTCTTTGGAAGGTTCACCGGTCGTTGCCTCATGGGATGAAGAATTGGGAACGCTCATGCAGGCTCATCAATTGTCGATCGCGGAAGAAAGCGTGGTCGGACTGTTGCTGGAGGATCTCGACGCCAATCGCAACGGCAGCGGCTAAGCGATCGAACGTTGGACCTGACTCGCGGGCGCTTCTCCATCGGACCGAGCTTTTCTTCCGCACAAGCGCTTGCAGACGGTCCCCCTCGCAACCGACCCGTTCCTGCCGGCAGCTATATCTGATAAGGAAGAGGGATCGTGCCCGCGGCGCAAACTGTAAGTCCGAAGGTATTTGTTTCGTCCGTGTACCGGGAAGACCCCGAGGGGGCGCACCAGCAATCCAGAAGCTTGCGCAAGCCGCTCTGGATAGCTTCGCTTCCGCCTTCGCGCGATGCGGCTCAAACCGCGCCGTAGCTCGCGCAGCGAGCGGAGGCGGGTCGCTCGCAATGACGATTCAGCATCGTCGGGAAATACGCTAAGCGTCGTTATGTGCCGCCGTCTCGGATACTGAGCGACGCCGCTTGGTTTCGCGCCCCTGTTCCGCCTGTTGCAGTGCAACGACGAGGGCACGCAAACGCTGCGGCATGCCGTCGGCTGGCTTAAGCCGCTTTTTGAGTTCCTGCGCAACGCCATAGCGAACCGCGGCGTACCATTCCGCAGTTCCGGGCCTGACTGATCTGGATGGCCTTCCGGAACTCATGTTGCATTTCGAACGTTCTGCATCTCCACGTTAAGCAGGGAGCTCCCATATCGGTTCCCGTCTGACTCGGCCAGTTGCGGTGATCCTCCTCGGCAAAATTACCGCGGCAGCCGACACGCGCCGGTCACGCCTTTCCCTGGCGCGGCCAAACGCCGGCATCGGCGAGTTCCTGCATCGCCGCATCGGTGAATTCGGCTTTCGGGCCGTCGCCGCCGATCACGAACATGAGGATCGCCTCCTCGCCGGATGGGCCAGGGCTGACGTTTTCAAAGCGCCGGATCGCGCCGGGCGGAAACGAAATCACGTCGAGCGGACCAAGATCGACGGATTCGACCTCGCCCTTCTCATTCTCCCAGCTGCAGCGCCAGGTGCCGGTCATGGGAATGAACGTCTCGTTGGTGTCGTGGTTGTGCATCATCGGACCTTTGCCGGGCTTGGCGCGGCAATAGCCGAGATTGAAACCCTCGGAGATCGGGATCGCGGACAGCCGCGAAGCGTCGTCGCCGACCGGCGACGTCACCGCGCCGCCGGCGTCTTTCGGCGGTTGAAAGCCGATGACGTTGTAGAGCGTGCGCTCGCATTGCGCCGCCTTGCTGTCGGGCAGCCCGCCGTCGGAACCTTTGAGCGCGCCAAAGCGGGCGACACGCTTCATCATGTCGGCGCGCGAGATGCCGAATTTGGGCAGCGTCTCCATGGTCTTTCCTCCGCTTTTTGATTTTGACCGATGTCCGTATCATGCCTGAACCTGGAGCGGGAGGCCGCATGCGTCGCGCGTTTGCGCTACGGAGCGCGCTGTGAGGGATTGCGATTGCGGTTAGCGGCGGCTCTCCCGGCGCTTGAGCTTTGCCGCCTTTTTGGCGGCGTAACGCGCCTGGCGGGCGGCCTGTTGCTCCCGGGTGAGAACGGCCTTCGCATCGGCCAGATAGTCGACCACCTGGCGCCCCTCCGCTCGCGGCCGTGCACCGGCCGTTGCGTCGTCTCGCGATGGCGGGCTCCCGGCCCGCGCCCGCTCCAGAACGAAGCGCGCGTAATCGTCCATGTCGCCCTTGAAGGACTTGATATTGCCGTCCGCTGTCAGCCACAGCCGGTCGGCCACCAGTTCCATCAGCGAACGGTCATGGGTGATGATGATGACCGCTCCCTCATAGTCGTTAAGCGCGTCAAGCAGCGCGCGACGGCTGTCGATGTCGAGGTGGTTGGTCGGCTCGTCGAGGATCAAGAGATGCGGCTCCGCCATCGCGATGAGGTTGAGCAATAGCCGCGCGCGCTCGCCGCCTGACAGATTGCCGACCGTCGTGTCCTGCCTGTCGAATGACAGACCGAACTGCGCCAGCCGCGAGCGGCGCACCGGCTCGGCGTCGTCCGGCAGCGCGCGCCGGATGATGTCGAGCGGCGTGTCCTGCGGATCGAGCGCTTCGATCTGATGCTGGTGAAACCAACCGACCTTGATTCTATTGTCGCGGACCATCCGGCCGGACTGCAGCGGCAGTGCACCGGCAAGGAGTTTGGCGAAGGTGGTCTTGCCGGCGCCGTTGACGCCAACGAGACCGATGCGGTCGTCGACGTCGAGCCGCAGATTGAGATTTCGCAGCACCGGCGGACCATCGTAAGCGACGGCGGCAGCCTCGAGCTGGATGAGCGGCGGCGCCAACGGACGGCGCGGCGATGGCAGCATGAACGGCGCGACACGCTCCTCGACCGGGGCCGCGATCGGCTCAAGCTTGGCCAGGCGCTTGACGCGCGACTGAGCCTGCGTCGCCTTGCTGGCCTTGGCGCGGAAGCGGTCGATGAATTTCTGCAGGTGCGCGCGTTCGGCTTCCTGCTTGGCGCGCGTCGCGGCCTGCAGCCGCGTTCTTTCCGCGCGCTGGGTTTCAAACGCGTTATAGCCGCCGGTGTAGAGCGCGAGCTTGCCTGCGCTCAGATGCAGAATGGCATCGACCGAGTTGTTGAGAAGCTCGCGGTCGTGGCTCACGATCAGCGCAGTATGAGGATATTTCTTCAATCGCGCTTCGAGCCACAGCGCGCCCTCAAGGTCGAGGTAGTTGGTCGGCTCGTCCAAGAGGAGAAGGTCCGGCTCGGCGAACAAAGCCGCCGCAAGCGCCACGCGCATGCGCCAGCCGCCGGAAAACTCCGCCATGGCGCGAGGAAGATCGTCGTTGGCAAAGCCGAGGCCGCTGAGGATTTCCGCCGCGCGCGCCGGCGCGCGATCGGCGTCGATGGCACTGAGCTCATGGTAGATTTCGGCGAGCTCCCCGGGCGCCGCGGCCTCCAGTTGCGCGTTAAGTGCACCGCGCCGCGTGTCGGCCGCCAAAATCGTGTCCAGGAGGCTCACGGGGGTGGCCGGATACTCCTGATCGACCGAACCGATCCGGGCACGCTTGGGCACCTCGATGTCGCCGCCTTGGGCGACGAATTCGCCTTTGATCAGCTTGAACAGCGTCGATTTGCCGACGCCGTTGCGCCCGACAAGGCCGACCTTGGTGCCGGCGGGAATCGTGACGCTCGCCGAATCGAAAAAGCGCCGCCCCCAGGCGTCGAAGACGAGATTATCGATCCGAAGCATTCCGTTCCGCTTGCGCCGCCGTTTGATTGGGCGATGCGGTTAGCGCGTGGCGCGCCCGGCGTCAAAGTCTTCGCTCTCGCACAACAAGCGCGCGCCATGCGAGCGGGCGCGGCGCCGCGCACGAGCGACGTTTTCATCCAGCGCCGGCGGTGTCGCTTATGCCCTGGTTAGCGACCGCCAAAGCGGACATGGCCCGCGTCGGCGTTGTGCGATGTCCGGAGGGTCGCCGATCCGGGTCCGTATTACCGAATTATAGGGCTCACGGGCGTCGCTGCGATCCGTAGTCACGGCATTGCGAGCTGTCGCTTCGGTGGGAACGCCGGATTGAGCTTGGTGCCGCGCATGAGCGCGAGCGCCGTTTGCAGTGCGACGTCGTCTTCGGGTTTGCCAGGTACGTAGGCTTGCGAACCCTTTTCTTCCTTGCCTTGCGCGTGGAAATGTCCAGGAAGGCTCGCCTCACTGACTTCGACTTGGCCCGCTTGCAGGTTTTTGGGTACGTTTTGCAGGACCTCGATATCAGGTGTGATCCCTTCCGCCTGAATCGAGCGGCCTGAGGGCGTGAAGTAGCGCGCTGTCGTTAATCGGAGTGCGCCATTGTCCGCTCCCAATGGCATGATCGTCTGAACCGATCCCTTACCGAACGACCGCGTGCCGAGGATGGTCGCGCGCTTCTGATCCTGCAAGGCGCCAGCGACGATTTCCGAGGCCGATGCCGAACCGCCGTTGATCAAAACGATGAGCGGCTTGCCGTTGGTTAAATCGCCGGGTTTGGGCTTGGCAAAGAAACGCTGGTCCGCGGCGGAGTCGCGGCCGCGGGTCGAGACGATCTCGC
>JASHSE010000298.1 GCA_030036975.1 Xanthobacteraceae bacterium
CGGCAGCGATCTTCTCGACAGAATCGAATGAGGGCGCGTTCTCGCCGCGTTCGATCTTGCCCGTCATGGCGAGCGATAGGCCGGCTGCGTCGGACAATTGCGGCTGGTTCATGCCGCTCGCCTTGCGGTAATGCCGCACATTGGCTCCGAAGGTCTTGCTCAGGCTCACGGCGGCGCACCTTTGCCGTAAGCCTCATGAGCGCCGCGTTTCTGCCGCCACGAGCCTTCCAGATAGAACCAGCGCTCGGTTCCGTCGTCCTCGGACGTGATGGTGAAGGACTGGACCGAGGTGTCCTTGAGCTCGCCGGCGGTGCGCGCCAGCTTGCGCGCCTCATAAATGGACGCGAGGTCGAACGTCAGCGGTTTTGTGTGCTTGCCCTTGCGAACGTATTGGATCGTGAATTTCGTGCTTGGCCGCTTAGTACCGTGTTTGCGCCCTTGGCGCGCGGATTTGCCCCAACGTCGTTTGATCGGCAGAGGTGAAGTCTCCGCCTTGTATGGCGATCGTCCCATGATGATGCGTCCTTTTCACGGACGCATAGAGTGCCGCTTGATGGTCTATACTCTCCAGGGATTATAGTCCCTGCGGACACGCGGCGCGGCGGCCAGCCGATGAATAGTAGCCCGGATGAGCGGAGCGAACCGGGAGCAGCATCGCGACCTTTGCTGCCGTTCCTGGGTGTCGCCTCCGCCTTACGCGTTCCGCGCTTCGGCGGACTCGAACCCTCCGAAGCTCGCGGAGCGAGCAAGCCGCGAGTCGGTTCCCGGATATCGCTTCGCTCATCCGGGCTACGGGCTACGCGCTGTCATAAATTCCGCGAGTTGTTTTTGTTGCGCGGAAACCTCCGGAAACTCAAGCTGCGAGGTCGGCGCAACGGATTTTGAAGCAGCGCTGGGCAAAACTCGGCGAAATGTCACGTGCTTTGAAAATCGCACCGGCGAGCAACGCATAGCTTAGTACGCCGATCACCACGTGAACAGGCACGCCGATCAAGCTTGAACCGATGAGGTCGCTGGTCGCGTCCCAGGCGCCGTGCAGGGCGGCCGCGCTCAGCCAGCCGAGCGGAATCAAAAGCACCGCCATTGCGGGCCGCAGCACCGCGAGCCCGATGAAATAGCCGAACAACCCGGTGTAAGCCGAGTGTGCGGTCAACTGCGGCAGTCCGCGCGCCAAGAGTTGCACCAAGCCGTCGAACGCCATATTGCCTTTCGCGGTGTCGATCACCTGAGGAACGTACTGCACGAGTGTTTCATAGATGAAGAATCCGCTGCCGGCCGCGGCGCCGAGCACAATGCCGTCGAGCGGCTCGCGCAGGCCGAAATGCGTTGTGAGGTCGCAGAGAAGCGCGCTCAGCCTGCCTGTTGTGCGGCAACTCAAGGCAGCGAAGGCTACGGTCATCAGGGCCAGCCCCATGAGAGGCAGGGCCTTGAACCCTTCCTCGCCCAATCCGGTGCCGAAAATATTTCCGGCAATCACGGCGAGCGGGTTCGAGGATTTCTCCAAACTTTGTCCGGGGATCACAACGTTGAAAAGGTCGTACCAGTAGTCCCAGAACGGGGTTGTCAGGAGCCAGAATGTGGTGATGCTGACGAGCGCCTGGAGCCAACCGGACCTGGGCCGGCCGCACATCTGATTGATGTAGTAATTTATGATAAACGCGATATAGATCGCGAGGATAGAGAACACCTGCCAAGCTTCGGTGGTCCCGGGAGCAACGGGCTTGTCGCCATGCGGTAACTGAAGCCACGGCAGCGGCACCGCAAACAGCATCAGGGCGACGATCAGAGAAACGAATACCGGCAGCAGATGTTCGTGGGCCCAGGTTGAGCGGCCCCCCAGCAACGGAAAGACGACGTTGAGGGAGAGTTTGAACTTGGTGTCGGTTGTGGTGCGATCGGCCAAATCACGTGTTCTTTCATCTGGCGCAACGTGATCTGGAGCAACGTGCTCATGGACGGCTTCGTTGCAGGACGAAGTCCGCCGGGCTGTCGCGTTGTCCTCGCCTGCGGAGCTCGAAGCGGTCGCCTCGTGCTGAAGGTCGCCCCCGCGTCCGATCGATGACTGGGTGCGCAGTGTCATGACAACAGCGCGTTTGAGATCAGCGGTGCCGGTGTCGCCGACGGATCAGGCAACAGTCGGCGTTGCGCAGATGTTACCAAAACTACGGTGATTACCGATAGTTTACCCACACGCATCTGGCAGTCCGCCGACCACGTCGAGAACGGCGACCGCGAAAATTTGCGCCGGCAAGCAATCACTCGGCCGTCGTCGAGGAAACCGAGTGAGTGCCGTCCAACGTCTCAGGCCGTGATCGCCGGCACATCGGCGGGCGCGCGAATGACCGAGACCTGCGCTGGACGCGCGCCCTTTGCCGCTACTTATGATGCCGTAATCGCCAGCACATCGGCGGGCAGTTGGATCCCGGCGCGTTCGCCGCCGGACCCGCGCTCTCTGGCGCCACGTAATTGTAGTACCCGTGTGGCGTGGCATAGTGCGGACGCAAGCGATAGTCGTTGGCCATCCGGCTATTGTAGCCGGCGCCGCCGCCACCCGTCTGGGATGGGGCGGTATAGACCGGGCCGTAATGCGCCGCGAATGCCGGGTACGCAACGCCTATTGCGGCCATGAAGGCAACCGCGCCAAGTTTTGACTTCGCGCCAAGTTTTGACTTGCTGATCATCGACCTTCTCCTGACGACAAAACAGATCCGCCGCGGCATGCGTGGGGAATGCCGCGTTCCTGACAACAAACAGATCAGTCGCGGCATGCGTGGGAATGCCGGGCGCGTCCATCTGCTCGCCAATCCCTCAGATTGGGTTCCGTTCCTGCGACAAAATGGGCCGCGATACGCATGAGTTCCGCTTGATGGTCTGTACTCTCCAGGAATTATAGCCCCTGTGGAACACGCGGCGCGGCGGTCGGCCGATGCTGCGCGGGGAAGGATGTTCGCTTCGCGACGCAGTCGCGAAAATGTGTGTTGGCCGGTCAAATTAGCTTCACGGGTGCAAATTAGCTTCACGGGCGTCAGTGAAATTACGAGCGTAGGCGGGGTGGCCGTTGCTTGCTGATGGAGCCGTGACATGCGCTTGGTCGTCCAATGCCTGCGATGTGAACGCGCCTGCCGCGCTCTGGCCGCCAAACTGACGAATCCAAACGACAAGCGCGCGCTCGAATTAATGGCGGCCGGTTGGGCGCGGCGGGCCGCCGAACGGTTGCGCAAAATGGAAACGGACGCTGCCGCCTCGCTCGCGCCGCTTGGGCCGCCGCCGCGGGCCTTGGGCAACAGAGCGGCGGAAACTGCGCAACGGCCAGTCGGCAATGTCGATGGCGAATTAACCGCCGCATAGATGTCGCCGGATGGAGCGCAGCGACATCCGGACCGACTCTGGATATCGCTGCGCTCATCCGGGTACGGCCGCTCGCAGCAAACAAAACCTCGGGCGCAAAAAAACGCGTCGCGAGAGCGCTTCCCGCTTATCCTTCCCGCGCAACGCGCGTGGAAGGGCG
>JASHSE010000299.1 GCA_030036975.1 Xanthobacteraceae bacterium
GCCGAGCATCAGATCTATCGCATCGATCATTACCTCGGCAAAGAGACCGTGCAGAACATCATGGTGCTGCGCTTTGCCAACGGCATATTCGAGCCGATCTGGAATCGCGATCACATCGATCATGTGCAGATTACGGTCGCCGAGACCGTATCGGTGGAAAACCGCGGCAAGCTGTACGACCGCACCGGCGCGCTGCGCGACATGGTGCCCAATCATCTGTTCCAACTCCTGGCGCTGACCGCCATGGAGCCGCCGAGCCGCTTCGAGGCCGACGCCGTGCGCCGCGAGAAGCTCAAGGCGATCGAGGCGATTCATCCCTTGAGCGAAGCGGACGTGCGGTCCGACGTGGTGCGCGCGCAATACGCCGCCGGCCGCGTCAAGGGCAAGACGGTGCCGGCGTACCGCGAGGCGCCGGGCGTGGCGCGCGAGTCCATCACCGAGACCTACGTCGCCATGCGGCTTTTGATCGACAACTGGCGCTGGGCCGGCGTGCCGTTCTATCTGCGCACCGGGAAATCGCTGGCCGCGCGCAAGACCGAGATCGCCGTGCGCTTCCGCAGCGCGCCGCTCGCCCTGTTCCGCGACATGCCGGTCGAAAGCCTGGCGCAGAACCTGCTGGTGCTGCGCATTCAGCCCGACGAAGGCGCGGCGCTGCATTTCAACGCCAAGATTCCCGGGCCCGACGTGCGCGTCGAAAACGTGCGGATGAACTTCAAGTACGAAGATTATTTCGATAGCGCGCCGAGCACCGGATACGAGACGCTGATCTACGACTGCATGATCGGCGACCCGATGCTGTTTCAACGCGCCGTCGACATCGAGGCGGGCTGGCGCGTGGCCGATCCGATCCTCGCCGCATGGCGCGACGCCGGCGGCCACGATCTGCGCAGTTATGCGGCCGGCAGCGAGGGACCGGCGCAGGCGCAAGATTTACTGGCGCGCGCCGGCTGGCAGTGGCGGGCGGTCGCATGAGCGCCGCCGCGCCCAGTCTGCGCGTGTTCGACACGCCCGAGGAGCTGGCGCGGCAGCTCGCCGACTGGATCGTGGCGCGCATCGGCGCGCGGCCGGGCCGCGTGGCGCTGTGTCTGTCCGGCGGCGCCACGCCGCGCCCACTCTACGAACTGCTCGGCGCCGCGCCACGCCGCGACCGGCTGCCATGGGCGCGCCTGCATTGCTTCTGGGGCGACGAACGTTTCGTTCCGCACTACGATCCGAACAGCCATTTCCGCATGGCCCACGAGGCGCTGCTGCGACACGTGCCAATTCCCGCCGCGAACATTCATGCCGTTCCGATGGCTTGCCGCAGCGCCGCGGCGGCGGCTGCCGATTATGAGCACATGCTCAAGCGCTTCTACGGCGCCGAAACGCTCGCGGCCGACCGGCCGCTGTTCGATCTGACCCTGCTCGGGCTCGGCGGCGACGGGCACATTGCCTCGCTATTTCCGCAAAGTCCGGCGCTGGCCGAGACGGGGCGGTGGGCCGTGGCGGTGACCGGGCACGGCGCGCTCGACCGGATTACCGTGACCTGTCCGGCTCTGGCGAGCAGCGCGGTGACGGTTTTTCTGGTCGCCGGCGAGCGCAAGCGCGAGGTGCTGGCGCGGCTGTTCGCCGGCGATCCGGCGCTGCCGGCGACGCAGCTGCATCCGCGCGGCGAATTTTTCTGTTTTGCCGATCGCGCCGCGGCAGCGGCCGCGCCGGCGCCGGCATTGAGCGGAGACTGACGCCATGGATTTCAGCCGACCGGAATTGAGCCCGAATCCACGTGCCGACCTTGCCGCAACGGGCGCGCCGCCGGCATTGCCGATGATCCTCGTGGTGATGGGCGTGTCCGGCTCCGGCAAATCGACCATCGGCACGCAGCTCGCGCTGGCGCTGCATTGGGATTATGAAGACGGCGACTGGTTTCATCCGGCCCGCAACATCGACAAGATGCACGCCGGCATGGCGCTGACCGACGAAGATCGCGCCCCGTGGCTGATCGCCATCGCCGACTTCATCGACCAGGCGCGCGCCGCCGGCCGCCATGCGGTGGTGAGCTGCTCGGCGCTCAAGCGCCGCTATCGCGCCGTCATCGTCGACAACCGCCCCGACGTGCGGCTGATTTATTTGAAAGGCGACATCGAGCTGATCGCGCGCCGCATCGCCACGCGGCATGAGCATTTCATGCCGCCGAGCCTGCTGCAGAGCCAGTTCGACGCCCTGGAGGAGCCGGGCCCCGCCGAGAATCCGATCGTGGTCTCGATCGCACCGCGGCCGCGCGAGATCGTCGCCCGGATTCTCGATGCGCTCAAGATGCAAGTCCCGCAAGCGGGCGCCGCGCCGAGCCGATGAGCTGCGCGCCGAGCGGAATGCGTGTGATGGCAGCGTTGGCAATGAGGGTGAAGCCGAGCGTGCCGGCGAATACGATCGGCCACTTGACCACGGCGAACAGCGGCAGCGCCAAGAGCGCGAACTGCAGCCATACAACGAAGACATAGTGCAAGAGATAGAGTCCGTAGGCGTTGCCGCCGAGCGTGCCGAGCAGGCGCGACGGCGCCGCGGCAAAGCGCAGGCTCACCCCGACCAGAAAGAAACAGCCGCAGGCGCAGGCCAGCGCATAGCCGAAATCGGCCGCCGCCTGCACGGCAAGCGGAGCGCCGCCATGCAAGGTCAAGGCGCTCAATCCCATCCACAGGGCGAGCGAGGCCAGCGCTGCCGCGAGCCACAACGCCCAACGCCGCGCCAGCGGACCATCCGGGGCGACGAGACCGCGCTCGATGCCGCCGACGCCGACCCCGATGCCGGCGAAGAAATAGACCGCGTAATGCAGCGGCCGGCATAATTGGAGGGCGAACGGACCGGCGTTGAACCAGGCCCAGGGCGTGAAGGCGAGCGCCAACGGCACATAGGCCAGCGCCGAGGCGGCGACGAGACAGACGAAATAGCGGCCGACATGGTGGCCGGCGCCCGCGGACCAGCGCCCGAGCGCGGCAATCGCCTTCGGCGCGAACCGGCCGATTGCGGCCGCCAGCACGCTCAGCGCCACAAGCTGCCAGAGAAACCACAACGGCCCGACCGGCCAGAACGGCAACGCCAACAATTTGTCGATGTAGTCCGGCACGCTCGGATCGAGCGCCGTCACGGCGTAGCTCGGATAAGAGGCGATCGGTATGACGACGAGAATGCCGAATAAAAACGGCACACCGAGCCGCAGCAGCCGGTCGCGCACGAAACCGAAATGTCCCTTGCGCAACAGACTGGGCCAGACGAACAGGCCGGACAAAAAGAACATCAGCGCCATCAGATAAACGTCCTGCCAGGCGCAGAACAGGTCGAAGCCGAAGAAGCGATGATCGTCGACGATCGGGAAGGCGCGCCACGAATAGGGCGGGCTCGTGAAATCGCTTAACCCCGGCGCGAAGCGCAAGTAGGCCAGCGCCGAATGAAACGCCAAGACGATGAGAATGACGATGCCGCGCAAGTTGTCGAGCGCCAAACTGGCACGCGAGCGGGCGCGGCGCCGCGGCGGCGCGGCCTCGCCCCGACCAAATCGGGTCGATTGCAAGACCGCCGTGTCAGCCATTTGTCGCCTTTTCGACCAAAAATGCCGGCGCTGCAGAACGCATGAAATCCGCCCCCGCCCGGCCCACAATGGCACAATGGCCGGATAGTTCCACCCTGCCCGGATGCGCTTTTCGCGCCGGCGACCGATTCGCCATCGGCGCGGCGACGGCCCGAAACGTCTCTAAATCACCGCATTGTCGGGTCAAGCAGTGTGCGGCATCAAAGACCGCATATTGATTCTCGCTTCGATCGAGCAATGGAGGCCTGATGATCGTACACATGCGAAAGCTCGCGTTTTTGGCGGGATTTTTGGCGCTGGCTGCCACGAGCAATTCCGTGGCGGCGGCCGAACCGTCGGTGGGCGGCCTGTGGCAGAAAGTCGATGGGGAAACCGGCAAACCGGTCAGTTGGTTCCTCTTTGTCGAGAGCAACGACGGCACCTGGCAGGGCGTCATCGCCAAATATTTTCTTCGTCCGGGCGATCGGCCGGACCAGATCTGCAGCAATTGCCGGGACGATCGCCACGACCAGCCGCTGCTCGGCCTGCCGCTCATTCGCGGCATGAAGCAGAATGGATTGAGCTATGAGGACGGCAACATCCTCGACCCGCGCGACGGCAACACCTACAACGCCGTGATGAAAGTCAGCCCCGACGGCGAGACGCTGACCGTGCGCGGCTATCTGGGCTTCGTGCTGTTCGGCCGCGACGAGGTTTGGCAGCGGTTGCCCGAGGCCGCCATCAAGGAGCTCGATCCGGTCGTCATCGCGCGCTATCTGCCCGGCCACGCGGCGCCGCATAAGCAAAGCAGCCTGCGTCATTCGGAAAACACCGCCGCGTCGACCAGCCCCGCTCGTTAGAGCAAGATGCAGTTAAGTCCATCGTCATTGCGAGTTGGGGACCGGCCTTCGGCCGATCCTCTTGGATGAAAG
>JASHSE010000300.1 GCA_030036975.1 Xanthobacteraceae bacterium
GACCGCGCCAGGATCAAGCGCGTGGTGGTCGCCACCTATCAGTCGGTGTCGGGGGCAGGCAAGGAGGCGATGGACGAGCTGTTCTCGCAGAGCAAGGCGGTGTTCACGCTCGACGAGGTGGCGCCGAAAAAATTCGCCAAGCGCATCGCCTTCAACGTCATCCCCGAGATCGACGTCTTCATGGAGGACGGCAGCACCAAGGAAGAGTGGAAGATGGTGGTCGAGACCAAGAAAATTCTCGACCCGAAAATCAAGCTCGTTGCCACCTGCGTGCGGGTGCCGGTATTCATCAGCCATTCCGAGGCGGTCAACGTCGAGTTCGAGGAGCCGATCTGCGCCGACGAGGCGCGCGAGATCTTGCGCGTTGCGCCCGGCTGTCTGGTCATCGATGCGCACGAGCCGGGCGGCTACGTCTCGCCCTACGAGGCGGCCGGCGAGGATGCGACCTTCATCAGCCGCATTCGCGAGGACGCCACGGTGGAGAACGGGCTGTCGCTGTGGGTGGTGTCCGACAACCTGCGCAAAGGCGCCGCGCTCAACGCCATTCAGATCGCCGAGTGTTTGGTCAAGCGCAAGCTGATCACGGCGAAGCGCAAGGCGGCGTGAGCGTCAGGCGCGGGTGCCACCGACCCGTCATTCCGGGGCCGAGCGAAGCGAGGAACCCGGAATCCATAACCCCAGCGCAGGGATTATGGACTTCGGACTAAATTCCGCCGCATCGCCGACGACGGAGTCGATTGTGGACAGGGCGTGCGCCAAGCCGTGCCACCGGGCGCGGAAGGGGCGCAGTGGCATGCCGCATGCAACGCCGCTAATAATTCGGCGCCCGACAGAAGGATGGTGCGATGACAGTCCGCCCGCGGCGCAGCGTGCTCTACATGCCCGGCTCGAACGCCCGCGCGCTCGAGAAGGCGCGCGACTTGCCGGCCGACGGGCTGATCCTCGACCTCGAAGACGCGGTGGCGCCCGAAGCCAAGGGCGTGGCGCGCGGCTTGATCAAGAAAGCGGTGGAAGCGGGCTTCGGCGACCGCGAAGTTTTGGTGCGCATCAACGGCCTCGACACGCGCTGGTGGGTCGACGATCTGCATGCCGTCGCGGAGTGCCAGCCCGATGCGGTGCTGGTGCCGAAAATTTCCGATCCGCATCAGCTGCAGGATCTGGCGGCGCGCATCGTCGACATGGGCACCGATCCGCATATCCGCGTCTGGGCCATGATGGAGACGCCGCTCGCCATGCTCAACGTCGCCGCCATCGCCGCGGCGGCGCAGGATTCCGAGACGCGGCTCGCCGGCTTCATCATGGGCACCAACGACCTCGCCAAGGACACCCGTGCGCGCATCGTGCCCGGCCGCGCGCCGATGCTGCCGTGGCTGATGAGCTGCATCGCCGCGGCGCGCGCCTACGGCCTCGATATCCTCGACGGCGTCTACAACGATCTCGGCAACGCCGAGGGCTTTGCCGCGGAATGCCACCAGGCGCGCGAACTCGGCTTCGACGGCAAGACGCTGATCCATCCGCGGCAGATCGAGGCCTGCAATGCGGCGTTCTCGCCGGCGCCCGAGGAGGTCGAGGCGGCGCGCAAGATCATCGCCGCGTTCGACCTGCCGGAGAATCGCGACAAGGGCGTCATCCAGATCGAGGGCCGCATGGTCGAGCGGCTGCACGCCGAGATGGCGCGCCGCACTGTGGAGATTTCCGACGCCATCGCACAGCGGCAGCCGGCCGAGCCGGCGCCGGCACGGGCGGCGAATTCTTAAACACGGAGCGTAGCAAACATGTGCCGCAGCATCCGCACGCTGTTCAATTTCGAGCCGCCGGCGACCGAAGACGAGATCCGCGCCGCATCGTTGCAGTTCGTGCGCAAGCTCAGCGGCTTTGCCCGGCCGTCGCGCGCCAACGCGGCGGCATTCGACCGCGCCGTGGACGACGTCGCCGCCGCGGCGCGCCACTTGTTGGCATCGCTGCAGACGGCGAGCCCGGCGCGGAACCGCGAAGCCGAGGCGACGAAAGCGCGGGCGCGGGCCAAAGAGCGGTTTGCGCATATGTAGCGGTTCGCGCATACGTAGCGGTTTGCGCATACGCAGCGATTTGCGCATACGTCACATTCGCGGACTGTACGCCGCTGGCCCCGTCGCATGCTTCGTGGCAGATTGCCGCCGACAACCGATCGATCTTTCGGTCCTGCGGAGGAGTGTATGTCTTACGTCAAAGTCACCGATATTGCGTACGGGCGCTTACGCGTGCCCGATCTCGACGTCATGGAGGAATTTCTGACGCGGTTCGGCATGGTGCGCACCGAGCGCACCGCCAACGCGCTGTACATGCGCGGCACCGATCCGGCGCACCACATCCACATCAGCGAAAAGGGCGATCCGAAATTCGTCGGGCTGGCCTATTACGTCGACAGCGAGGACGATCTTGCGCGCCTCGCCAAGGCGCCCGGCGCCACCGGCATCGAGACTATCGACGAGCCCGGCGGCGGCAAGCGCGTGCGGCTGACCGAGCCGAACGGCTACCAGGTCGAGGTGGTTACCGGCATCGCGTCGGTGAAGCCGATCGCGGTCAAGCGGCAGAAGCTCAACTCCGGCGAGGCGCCGACGGCGCGCGCCGGCGAGCTGATGCGCCTGCCGCGCGGCGCGGCCAACGTCAAGCGCATCGGCCATGGCGTGATGATGACGCCGCGCTTTGCCGAGACCGTCGCCTGGTTCCGCGACACGCTCGGCATGATCTGCTCCGACGATGTCTATGTCGAGAACAAGGACAATCTGATCGGCTCGT
>JASHSE010000034.1 GCA_030036975.1 Xanthobacteraceae bacterium
TTTATGCCCAGGACAACCAGGCGACCCTGGCGCGCTGGTATGGCGCGGGGCTCGCCACCGGCGAGACCGTCGACCAGATCCGCGCCTGGCCCGACGACGTGCGCGCCGTCACCGCCGATGCCGTACGCGATGCCGCGCGGCACTGGCTCGACGTTCGCCGGTCGGTGACTGGTTATCTGGTGAAGAATCTGCAGCCCGAGGAGAATCGCTCGTGAAGATTTTTGCTTGCCCTGCGGCGCATGTCCTGACGCGTTACGCCGCGTCGGCGGCCTTGGTGTCGGCCCTGGCGCTGGCGTTGTCGGCGGCTCCGGCGGCGGCGACCACGATCGAGCGCGTGACGAGCCCTGGCGGCATCGAGGCTTGGCTGGTGCACGAGCCGGCGGTGCCGCTCATCGTCGTCAGCTTCGCTTTCGACGGCGGCGCGGCGCAGGACCCCGACGACAAGGCGGGTACCGCTGAGCTGATGACCTCGCTGCTCGACGAGGGCGCCGGCCCATACGATTCCAAAGCCTTCGAGGACAGGCTCGACCGCAAGGCCGTGCACCTCGACTTCCGCGCCGGCCGCGACCACATTCACGGCTCGCTGCGGACGCTTTCCGAGAACAAGGACGAGGCGTTCGACGATCTGCGGCTGGCGCTCACCGCGCCGCGCTTTGACGCCGACGACGTCGCGCTCAATCGCGCGCAAATCCTCTCGGCGCTGCGCCGGGAGCTGAAAAGCCCAAACGATCTCGCGGCGCTGCGTTGGTGGCAGACGGCGTATCCCGGCCATCCCTATGGGGAACCGATCGGCGGCACGTTGGAATCGGTGCCGACCATCACCATCGACGATCTCAAGGCCTATGCGCACCGCGTGCTGGCGCGCGATCATCTCAAGGTCGCGGTCGTCGGCGACATCGACGCCGACGCCGTCAAGGCCATGCTCGATCGCGTGTTCGGCGGCCTGCCGGCCCATGCCGAGCTCAAGCCGGTGCCGCCTGCCATCGCCCAGGGTCTCGGCCGGCGCATCTCGGTCGATCTCGACGTGCCGCAGACCGTGATCGATTTCGGCGGCCCGGGCATTGCCCGCA
Organism: Xanthobacteraceae bacterium; assembly: GCA_030036975.1. GTDB lineage: Bacteria > Pseudomonadota > Alphaproteobacteria > Rhizobiales > Xanthobacteraceae > BOG-931. Next base: position 1,071 of record JASHSE010000034.1, read on the forward strand.
ACGATCCGGATTTCTTCGCCGCCTATGTGGTCAATCACATCCTCGGCGGCGGCACTTTCTCGTCGCGGCTTTATCAGGACGTGCGCGAAAAGCGCGGCCTGGTCTATTCGATCGCCGACACGCTGCTGTGGTACGACCGCAGCGCCGTGTTCTTCGGCGAGACCGCGACGCGCGCCGACCGCGCCGACGAGACCGTCGCCCTGGTCGGCAAGGAGGTCCATCAGCTCGCCGAGACCGGCCCGACCGCCGAAGAGCTCGCCAAGGCCAAGGCCTACCTGAACAGCTCGTTCGTGCTCAACCTCGACACCTCCGGCAAGGTGGCGGCGCTCCTGGTGCAGCTGCAGCTCGATCGTCAGCCGATCGACTACATCACCCGGCGCAAGCAGATGATCGATGCCGTGACGCTCGATGACGCCAAGCGGGTGGCCAAGCGCCTGTTCGACGGCGGCCTGTTGTTCACGGTGGTCGGCCGGCCGAGCGCGCTGGCCAATGCCAGCGCCCCGAGCGGCGGCGCTGCGCACCCCGCACTTGCTCCGATGGGCGGCATGATCGGCGGCTCCGGCGAGCTGCGCTGAGCTTAAGCCGCCGACGATCGGGTTCACGTCCGGTCGCGTTGCGACCCGTTGCCAGGCGCTGATCGGATTCTTGCGATTTCGCGGCGGCGCAATCCGCGGTACGCTGCGGGTCCATGATCCGCATCAACGCCCGAATCGCCATCGCCGAGCGCGAGATCGGTGAAAGCTTTGTTCGTGCATCGGGGCCGGGCGGGCAAAACGTCAACAAGCTGTCGACTGCGGTGCAGCTGCGCTTCGACGTGCGCGGCTCGCCGTCGCTGCCGGACGACGTCAAGGCGCGGCTCGAACGGCTCGCCGGCGCGCGGCTGACGCGCGACGGCGTGCTCGTCATCACCGCACAGCGCCATCGCACCCAGGCGCGCAACCGGCAGGACGCGCTCGATCGCCTCGTCGATCTTGTTCGCCGCGCCGCCACGCCGCCGGTGCCGCGCCGATCCACCAAGCCGACCAGAGCCTCGCGCGAGCGCCGCATCGAGGGCAAAAAACACCGCGGCGGCATCAAACGGCTGCGCCGAGCCAAGCCATCGTTCGATTGAGAGGTAACCGCCGCGTTTCGCCAACGCGCGATCCGGGCTACGGTCCTTATCGTCAGCGAGTCGCTCATGCCCGTCCGCCAGCTGTCCGAGGCCGTGATCAACCGCATCGCCGCGGGCGAGGTGGTCGAGCGTCCCGCGAGCGTGGTCAAGGAATTGGTCGAGAATGCGCTCGACGCCGGGGCGCGGCGCATCGAGGTGCTGACCGACGGCGGCGGCCGGCGGCTCGTCCGCGTCAGCGATGACGGCGAGGGCATGACCCGGGCCGATCTGGCCCTTGCGGTCGAGCGCCACGCCACCTCCAAGCTCGCCGACGACGATCTTATCGCCATCCGTACGCTTGGCTTCCGCGGCGAGGCTTTGCCGTCGATCGGTGCGGTGGCGCGGCTTTCGATCACCACGCGGCACGCCAGCGAGCCGCATGCCTGGGCCGTCGCCGTCGATGCCGGCGTGAAATCGGAAGCCAAGCCGGCGGCGCTCGGTATCGGCACACGGGTCGAGGTGCGCGATTTGTTTCACGCCACGCCGGCGCGGCTGAAATTTCTCAAGCTCGACCGCACCGAGGCCGAGGCCGTGCGCGAGGTGGTGCGCCGGTTGGCCATGAGCCGGCCGGACGTCGCCTTCACGCTCGCCGGCGAGGAGCGCGCGCCGGTCAGTTTCGCCGCAGCATTGCCCGGCGCGCCGGGGCGGTTGGCCCGGCTCGGCGATGTGCTCGGCGCCGAGTTTCGCGCCAATGCGGTCGCCATCGCCGCCGAGCGCGAGGGCGTCGTCATTGACGGCTACGCCGCGCTGCCGACGCTGACGCGGGCCAATGCGCTCGGCCAATATCTGTTCGTCAACGGCCGGCCGGTGCGCGACAAGCTGTTGCTCGGCGCGGTACGCGCGGCTTACGCCGATTATCTGCCGCGCGACCGCCATCCGCTGCTGGCTCTGTTCGTCACGCTCGATGCGCGCGAGGTTGACGTCAACGTGCACCCGGCCAAGGCCGAGGTGCGCTTCCGCAATGCCGGCTTGGTGCGGGCGCTGATCGTGCATGCGCTGAAGACCGCGCTCAGTCGCGAAGCGACGCGCGCGACCTCGACCGGCGGCAGCGCGACCATCGCCGCGTTCCGGCCGGCGCTGCGGCCGCGAGGTGCACCTTATATCTATGCGCCGCTGCGCAGTGGCGGCTTGGCCGAGCCGGCGCAGGCGGCGTTCGATACCGGCTTGCCGGCGGCCGATCTGCGCGCTGTCGCGGACGCGGCAACCGAGCCGAGCGCCGAGGCGCGCAATCATCCGCTCGGCGCCGCCCGCGCTCAGGTGCACGACACCTATATCGTGGCGCAGACGCAGGACGGCCTCGTCATCGTCGATCAGCACGCGGCCCATGAACGCATTGTCTACGAGAGGCTCAAAGCCGCCCTGGAGAAGGCCGGCGTCGCCCGGCAGATTTTGCTCATTCCAGAGATCGTCGAACTCGACGAAACCGACGTCGAGCGCATCACGGCGCGCGCTGACGAACTGGCGCGCTACGGCCTTGTCGTCGAGCCGTTCGGTCCGGGCGCGGTGGCGTTGCGCGAGACGCCGGGGCTGCTTGGCGAGATCGACGGCGCCGGGCTCATTCGCGATCTTGCCGAGCATATGGCCGAATGGGACGAGGCGCTGCCGCTGGAGCGCCGGCTGATGCAGGTCGCCTCGTCGATGGCCTGTCACGGGTCGGTACGGGCGGGCCGGCGGCTCAAGCCCGAGGAGATGAACGCGCTGTTGCGCGAAATGGAAGTGACGCCGAATTCCGGCCAATGCAATCACGGCCGCCCGACCTATGTCGAACTCAAGCTCGCCGACATCGAACGGCTGTTCGGACGGCGTTAAACCACCGTGTTGTAACGCATGAGCGCAATTCGTTTTTTCGCCGCCGTCGCGCTTGTTGTCATGCTCGGCGCCCAAGCCTCGGCGCAGGACTGGCCGACGCGGCCGATGACGCTTGTGGTGCCGTTTGCCGCCGGCGGCGGCGTCGACGTCAGCGCCCGCATCCAGGCGCAGAAGATGGGTGAACTGCTCGGCCGGTCGCTCATCGTCGACAACATGGGCGGCGCGTCCGGCATGACGGGCGCGGCGCATGTCGCCAACAGCGCGCCGGACGGCTACACCATGCTGATCGGCAACAGCGGCACGCAGGCCTTCAGCCAGGCGCTCAACAAGGCCCCGCTCTACAATGCCGCGACCGACTTCACGTCCGTGGCCCTCGCCACCGAATCGCCGCGCATCCTCATCGCGCGCAAGGATTTGCCCGCCGATAACCTGCAGCAATTCATCGCCTACGTGAAAGCCAACCAGAGCAAGATGCAGTTCGGTTCGGCCGGCGTCGGCTCGGGGACGCATCTGCCGTGCGTGCTGCTCAACCTCGCGCTCGGCGTCAACGTGACCCACGTGCCGTATCGCGGCGAGGGCCCGGCGCAGCAGGATTTGATCGGCGGCCGCATCGACTACATGTGCTCCACCATCCAGACCGGCGCGGCGCTGGCGAAGCAAGGCGCGGTGAAGGGCATCGCCGTGATGGCGCCGCGGCGCGTTCCGATCATTGCCGACCTGGCCACGACCGGCGAGCAGGGCTTGCCCGGCGTCGAGGCGAGCGTGTGGAACGCGTTTTTCCTGCCGCGCGGCGCGCCCGGGCCGATCGTGCGCAAGCTCAACAAGGCGATGAGCGACACGCTGGACGATCCGGCGGTGCACGAGCGCCTGGAGGATCTCGGGCTCGAAATCGTTTCGCCGGAGCGCCGCACGCCCGAATACCTTGCACAGTTCGTTGCCAAAGAGATCGCGCGCTGGACCAAGGTGGTGCAGGCCGCCGGCATCAAGCCGCGTTAGCTTGGTGATGCGGGCGCAAGAGCATCAATTCCATTTCTGCCTTATGAGTAAACCTTGCTGAGATGGAGCAGCGGGAATAGCGCGACGTCTCTCTCGCTGTTTTGCCCATGGGGACGAAAGCGCGTTTGTCTGGCCAGCGCGGTCATATGATTCCAACTGGGTCGAGGGTGGTTCTCCAAGGTTGCGACCACCCAAAATAATCATTCCCAGTGATGGCCGCAAAGGTGTAGTACTATGACGATCTGCTCGTTGTGGCTGAAATGCCCATTTTTGGATTTACCCGACCGCGGAGAAAGAGCGATGAGACGGGTTTTTGCATTTCTCCTGGTGTGCTTTGGAATATTCGCGCCTGTTCCAGCTGACGCGCAAAGGGCCGTAATAACGATAGATCATTTTCTTCAATGGCAATGGATAGATGGGCGCGTCAGCGGCCTCAAGCAGCCCCAACTGCAACCCTATTTCGTCGTGGTATACGCCCACGCACAAAATGGAACGTGGTATATCGAGCCTTATCAATATGTTGGACCCGAACCTGGGCTCTCGTGGACGAAACCGGACACCGGTGGAAACTGGTCCTTTAGCTTAGTGCCCCATCGCGGAACCGAATTAGTTGATTGTATTGCGGCACTACTCGTCGATCACCCTGTTATGCGACAAGATTTTGAGATTCCTTATCTTGGCAAAATCCACCCGCAACTTGTTGCCTCCATTGAAAGCGGGCTTGCCGATGGGAAACTTGTCACGGGTGGGTGCGCTGGCCATCATTGATCGTATGAATTCCGCCTGGACAAGACTTCTATTGCTCGCCATCCGACACAAAGGCAAGATCGACCGCGTCTGCGCACGGGTGACGAGTTGGGCCATCGCGATTGCCGTAGCATTTTTTCCAGCTATCGTAAGCGCTGCATCACGAATTTCGCCGAATCTGTTTGGAATGGCAGACGCGATAAATAGTAAATATCGCTTTCACGAGTTTTATTTTGCTGGCATGGTAATATCCGTTTTTTCTTTGTCCAATCTTTGGGATAGCTTCTCTGTCTGGGAAAGAGTTCCGGAAGCCGAGGATAAGAGATTATTATGGAGGCTCTTTGCGCGCCTGACATATGCGTTTTTCATTATCGTTCTGTTTTACGGCGTTTGGGAATATGTGAACATCAAAGAAATACGCGTTCCTGAGGATGAGTTAAATCGACTCGTATGGCTTATGATAGTTATTTTGATTGTCAGTCTCGGCACCGAAATTATGATTGCATTGGCAGAAGCCGGGGGACCGCAACCGAAGAAACCCGTCAAAACGGAAACGCCGCCAAGCGGTCTGCCCAAAGAGGGGCTTTAAGGTGAACGATCTCGCAGGAAATACGGATTGGCGCCAAGTGCGGCGAAGATGAACCACGCGGTTGCGCCGATGTGCGGCAAGTTCGGATAGAGCCACGGGATCGTCTTGCCGGAGCGATAGGGCAGGTCGAATCCAGTGGGCAGGCCGCAGCGTGATGCTGCGGGCAACGCGCCGGGCGCCGCGCTGTCTTTCAATTGCGCCTGCTGCAAGCGCGCCAAGACGGGCGCCGCATCCTGACTGCGGCCGAGCCAACGGAGCGCGGCAGCGACTTGGGCGGTTCCCTCCCACCAGATTCCGTCGCCGCCGTTACAATTGAAGCCGAACGCGTCGCGGCTGTCGTTGTCGTTGCAATGTCCCAGCGTCCAGTCGAGCGCCGCCGAATAGCGCGCCGGCTCGCGGGTATGAAGTACGGCCCAGGTCTGCACATCGAGCGGGATGACGCTCGTATTGATCGCAGTCCCGCCGGTTGTTCCCGTCCAAAAGTATTGCGCGCCTGCCTGTTCATTGCGCATCTTTTCAACGAACAAGCGGGCATGCGCTGCCTGCTCGGTCCAATACCGGCCGTCAGGGGTGCCGGCTCCCACGGTATTCGCCAAACGATTGAAGAGGGCGTCGAGATCGATGTTGTGCTCCGTGGACCGATAAGTCTTTCGTTGCTGGCCCTCCGGATCGCCCGCCGCGCGTTCGAAGCCCTGGACTCCGGCGGCAAATCCACCGAGCGCATCATCGACCCTGGTGTTATTGACGATCCATCGGGCGAGCGATAGCGCGGCATTCAGGTAAGGGTCTCCAGCGCGCTCGGGCAGCAGGGCGTGTGCCTGCACCAAAGCAAGCGCCGCCCAGGCCATGTTGCCGGTATCGGAGCTGGCCGCGTTCTCGTCCTCGAAAAATTTCTTTGCCGTAGGGTCGAACGCTCCAGGCAGCCGCGTCGTGTTGGAGTGTGGATCGATCAGTTCACCGCTGGCATAGGCGTTGCGGAGGCGTCCGTCCCTGAAGGTGCGGTCTCTTTGTTGCGCCTCCACCAGCGCTTGGGCGATGAGATCGGCACGCCTGAGATCATCAGGCTGTCCCCTGGCAAGAAACGCCAGAAGAACGAGTGCCTGGTCGTAAACCTGGGCGGCGCCAGGCATGCCGCCGGCCGCACAATCGTCGGGAACGTAGCTCTGGATAAAGCGGGGCTCGTTCAGCCTAGGTAAATCGAATTCAATATCGTCAAGGAGGACCGACCGAGGTATTGAATCCTCGTCTCGCTTCATGACCACGGCGAAGCCGCCAATGACTGAAGAAAGATTCAGGCCCCTCAAATTGATCTCGTGACGTTGCCACGTTGATTTTACAGCAATGACACCGGTGGAGGTTTTTGGCAGCGTATCCGAATAGCGCAAGCCGGGTTGCTTGATTCCACCAAGAAAAAATTCAGCTTGTGTATCGCGGTTGGCGCAAACCCAGAACGTGAGTTTCACCGCGCCGGAAAGATTCCGGCCGGGAAATTGTCCCCAATTACCGTCGGGATAGAGGAAATAGACTCCGGCCCAACCCAACCCGCCCGACGCCGTCGGCCGATAATCGATCTTGAGCGACTTGCGGTTC